>JAOTYS010000109.1 GCA_029861795.1 Gammaproteobacteria bacterium
CTACGTGTGTGATAGAGACTGTTAGGCTCTAGACGAAGTTGTTCACCCTTTGACTCGAGCGACTCGCACAGCACCGCTCTGCGCGCGCAGTTGCTCCAAAATAGTGTCAAGATGTTCGTGGTCCTTGACTTCAATGGTAAAGCCGATGGTGGAGTACTGGCCATCGCGTTCGATCAAGGACACCGAGTCGATATTGGATCCCTGCTCTGCGATGACGGCGGCCAACTTGGCAAGCACTCCCGGCTTATTTTTTGAGTCAACCCGAATGTTTACCGGGAAGTCGCCCGTCACCTCCGCATCCCAATGGATGTCGATCCATTTGTCTGGGTGTTTGCGATACTCACTGTTGTTTGGACAATCCGAAGTGTGGACCACAATCCCCCGCCCGGCGGACAAAAACCCGATGATGGGGTCGCCGGGAACAGGGCGGCAACAACGCGCATAGGTAATCAACATTCCCTCTGCACCGTGTATCGCAAGGGGTTGCATACCACCACCTTCATGCTCCTTACCGCCCTCAACACGTGGCACAAGTTGTCGAGCGACCATGCTAGGCAATCTTTTGCCCAGCCCAATATCCTCCAGCAGATCATCCCACTCAGTGAGCTTCAAAGATTCAAGGAAAGACTGCTTCTGATCCGGTTTGATCTTCTTCGAACTGTGACCGATGTTCTTGAGCGCGCGATCAAGTAAGCGCTTACCAAGTCGCACCGATTCCTTACGGCGCTGGTTCTTTAGAAAGCTTCGTATAGTCGCCCTGGCTTTGCCGGTTATCGCATAGTTCAACCACGATGGGGAAGGCCGACCGGAACGTGAGGTCATGATTTCCACATGGTCACCGCTGCGTAACACTGTGTTGAGCGGCACTAGCTCGTGATTGACCCGCGAGCCAATACATCGGTTGCCAATATCCGTATGGACCGCGTACGCGAAGTCGAGGGTTGTCGCACCTTGGGGAAGCTTCTTAATGTCGCCTTTGGGAGTAAATACGTACACCTCATCGGGAAAGAGATCGATCTTCAGATGCTCTAGAAACTCCGTAGGGTTGCCTGCTTGGTGCTGGGTATCAAGCAAATCCAGCATCCACTGTCGTGCCAGTTGCTGTGGCTCTATGTCTACCGAATCTTCCGTCTTGTACAACCAGTGGGCGGCCACGCCGGCGTGGGCAATGCGGTGCATGTTCTCGGTGCGAATTTGTACCTCCAAGGTTTCGCCAAATGCGCCGAAGACCACTGTGTGTAAGGATTGGTATCCATTGGCCTTAGGGATAGCGACGTAATCCTTGAACCGCCCGGGTATGGGCTTATAGAGATTATGAACAATCCCCAACGCGCGATAACAATCGTCCACTTCCTGGACGAGAAGTCTAAACCCATAGATATCTTGAATCTGATCGAAAGAGCAGCGTTTACTCTGCATCTTTTTGTAGATGCTGTAGACATTCTTCTCACGCCCCACTACCCGCGCCTCGAGCCCAGACTGTTCGAAGTGGCTTTCCATAGCGGTGCGTAGCTTTTTTACCACGGCCTTGCGATTACCTTGACGTCGTTTCAACGCCTTGGAAATCGCACGGTATCTCTTCGGAAACAGGTGCAAAAAGCTCAGGTCTTCGAGCTCACGACCCCACTCGTGCATCCCCAGGCGATTGGCAATAGGCGCGTAGATATCCAGAGTCTGTCTTGCGATGCTCTGGCGCTTTTTCGGACGTAGCGCATCTAGCGTGCGCATGTTATGTAAACGGTCGGCGAGCTTAATCAGAATTACGCGGATGTCACGAGACATCGCGAGCAGCATCTTGCGATAATTTTCGGCCTCGGCTTCCTCTTTAGAATCGAAATCGAGCTGACTGATCTTGCTAACGCCATCGACCAGATGCGCGACGTCCTCGCCAAATTGCTGAACCAGCTGTTCTTTTGCCGTGGGGGTGTCTTCGATTACATCGTGCAGTATCGCTGCGATGATGCTGCGGCTATCGAGCCGCATAAGTGCGAGAATGCTGGCGACTTGCAGTGGGTGGGAAATATAAGGCTCGCCACTGAGCCGAGTTTGACCTTCATGGGCCTCGGCCCCGAATAGATACGCCCTATAGACGTCATCAACCGCTTGCTCGTCGAGATACTGTTCTAATAACTCGCAAAGCTCGTCTATTAATGTACGGCGTTGCGGAAGGAAGCCTGCTAGCGGCCGAGCTCTACCCGGCGGGCTTCTCCGCAGGGGTCGGATTTGCATCTGGTTGAAGTTCCCCAAGGAGTTCCATCATTTCGCCCTCCTGCGTTACTGCTTCCGGCTCCGGTGGCGTTTCGTCGAGTATCTTATTCGTTACTAGGCCTTCGGCAATTTCTCGCAAAGCGATGACCGTGGGCTTATCGTTGTTTTCGGGCACCAGAGCTTCCGAGCCCAGACCCAACTGACGGGCACGCTTGGTGGCAACCAACACAAGCTGGAAACGATTGTCCACATTATCAAGACAGTCTTCTACAGTGATACGAGCCATACGTCACCTCTATAAATGTTCATTACTAAAGAGTCTGTATTCAACTCAACTCATCCAAATCAAGGCTCTTTTGTTAAAGATATCACGAAAAACGTGAACTATGGGCATCCTATACGATACTCGTGGGCGGTACTCGTAATTCGCCGCACCTAAGATCGGATGACCCAGACGGTGTTAACCCTGCCCCTACCCCACTACAGCCGTCACACGCCGGAAGGGTCTACCAATTCATCGATTCGGAAAGTAGGTGGCAGCGGCAGCGGCTCCAAACCGGAGACGATGCGCTTAAGATTCTGCAGGGCCTGCTCGAAGTCGTCGTTTACCACCACGTAATCATACTCTTCGTAGTGACGCATTTCGTTCACCGCATCACGCATACGGCGTGTGATTACCGCGTCCGAGTCCTGGCCCCGATTGCGCAGCCGTTGTTCGAGCACTTGCCGCGACGGAGGCATGACAAAAATACCGCAAGCATCAGGCATGCGATTCCTAACGACGCGGGCGCCTTGCCAGTCTATGTCGAGAACAACATTGCAACCGGCCGCCAGACAATCCTCAACAGAACTCTTGGACGTGCCGTACATATGGTCGAATACTTTGGCATACTCCAAGAACTCATCCCGTTCGATCATGGCATTAAAGCATGCCTTGTCAACGAAATAATAGTCCCCAGCTTCGCGCTCCCCAGGCCGGCGGGGCCGCGTAGTATGAGAAATGGAAAGCCTTGTATTGGGCATGCCGTCCGCGAGGGCCTTGGCGAGAGTGGTCTTCCCCGCACCTGAGGCCGCGGACAGGATATACAAACGCCCCGTACGCCCCATCAAACCAATCCGAATCGCTGGTGTATAAGCATCGAACTCGCGAAGCTATGGGAGGCTGAACTATTCTATATTTTGGGTCTGCTCGCGCATCTGCTCGATCATTACTTTAAGATCCACCGATGCCGCGCTCAACCCTGCGTCGATTGATTTCGACCCCAACGTATTTGCCTCGCGATGAAGCTCTTGCATTAGAAAATCCAGGCGACGACCTACGGGTTTTGGTTCGTCAAGTGCTCGCCGAACCTCATCAATGTGCAACATCAGCCGATCAAGCTCTTCCTGCACATCGGATTTGTGCAAAAACAGTACTAACTCCTGTTCAAGCCTAGTGGGATCTACTTCATTACGCAATTCTCCGAGACGTTGCTCCAATCGCTTCCGATAAGCCTCTACTACCACCGGCAAAATCTCTCGAACTTTGCTGATCAGCGTCTCGGCCTCAGCTAGGCGCTCAAGAATAATTTCGCTCAAACGGTTGCCCTCGCGCCTGCGATGCCCCATTAGCTCCTCCAGCGCCTGGCGCAGCGAGTCCAGCACTTCTTGTTCCAGTCCCTCAGGATCGATTTCGGTCGCCTTTATCACTCCAGGCCAGTGCAACACGTCGATGATCCTTAGCGGTTGCAGAGCCGGAGCCATATCCGCCATCTTTCCGGCCAGTCCGATCAGACGTCGAACGACCTCCTCGTCCACATCCGCCAACTCTGTGTCCTTGGGCTGGAATCGCAGGTTACAATCCACGCGTCCTCGGCTAATTTGACCGCTAAGCAGCTCACGAATACGGGGTTCCAGGCGGCGAATATCCTCGGGGAGCCTTGGGCTAATCTCCAGATATCGATGATTGATCGAGCGCAACTCCCAGGTGAGATCGCCCCAGGGGGTAGAGCGCTCGCGGCGCGCAAACGCTGTCATGCTCAGAGTCATCTCGTGTTTCAGGGCTTGCAGAGGCGGTTGGCCGATGTTAAACGCAATCGAGATCTGCTGGAAGGCGTCGCGAATAGCGCACACTTCGGCTAAAGTTTAAGGTTCAGGGCTCAAAAATCTCTTGCGCAACCATACATAAGAACTACTCAGATACCAAGCCAATCGAGCTATACACGCCCGTAATTCATGCCTGAACCCAAGAACACTTTGCCCAGGGGCTACCTGATGGAGGGCTACCGCATCGAGAAACCGATCGGGGGTGGCGGATTCAGTCTCGTGTACCTGGCCGTTCACATCCAGACTAAGGCTAAAGTCGTTATCAAGGAATACTTCCCGGCGGACATGTGTACGCGCATCCCTGGTGGAAAAGTCACCCCGCGCTCGGAAAAACAGGAGCGTCCATTTCAGGTGGGCATAAAACGCTTCTTTAGCGAGGGGATGGCGCTCGCGAAACTCAATCATTCTAACATTGTCAATGTCAGTAATTTCTTCCGCACGAACAGCACAGTCTACATGGTGATGGACTATCAGCGGGGTCGGGATCTGCGTTGGTTCATCAAGCGCTACCGCGGGCGTCTGAGCGAGCAGTTCTTGTTGACTGTCTTTCCAAAAGTACTGTTGGGCCTAAACGAGCTTCATACCCATAACTTTTTGCACCTCGACATTAAACCCCCCAATATCCTGCTGCGTACTGGAGGCGAGCCTCTGCTACTGGACTTTGGGGCTGTGCAGCAAACAGAACCTGGGATGCGTTACAAAGGCGTACAAACGCTGACCCATGGCTTCGCGCCGATCGAGCAATACGAAGAGGGTGAAATGGGACCGTGGTCAGACATCTACGCCATCGGCGCCACCATGTACGCCACTATAACTGGGAAAGCGCCGCCTCCCTCAGGGGAGCGGCGCAAGAACGATAAGTTGGTACCCATAACTAAGAGTCATGCACGCAAATACTCAAAATCTCTTCTCCAGGCCATCGACTGGTCGTTGACACTGGACTATAAGCAGCGACCTCAAACCGTCGAGGCATTCAGTGATCAGTTACTCGAGGCGGTCTCTTCGAGGCGCCGACAAGCTAGAGAGCTAGAGCTTTAATGAATTACTCGTTGGCGCAAAATTCTGCTGTCGGGTCTCGCCAGTCAAATGAGGACAGGATAGGGTATTCCGAAAGAGACAACGCAGTGCTAATGGTACTCGCTGATGGTCTAGGGGGGTACGAGGGAGGCGAGTTGGCCGCCGAAGCTTTGGTCGAATCCGTGATCGACGCCTTCGAAAAAATCAAGGAGCCGAAAATCTTGGATCCTTGGGCGTTTCTCGTGCTGTCAATTGCCCACGGGCATTCCATGATTCATCGCCGCGCTTGCGCTTACGACATTGATCCCGATCTACCTCGTACCACCTGCGTCGTTTGTTTAGTCCAAGATGGTTACGCTTATTGGGGCCATGTTGGTGACAGCCGGCTATATCACTTTCGTGGCAAACAGTTGCAGGCGCGCACCATCGACCATTCAACCAGTGAGCAGTTTCGTAAAGACGGTTTGATTTCCGAAGAGGACATGCGCAAGCGTGGCTGGCAAGGTCAGTTGATGAAGTGCGTTGGCGGCCGAATACGTCCATTGGTCACCTTGGGACGTGAAACCCGGCTACAGACAGATGATCTTCTACTGTTATGCTCCGACGGAATCTGGAAGGCGTTTAGCAATAATGAGCTCAACAAGATACTGGACGAAGAGCAACTAGACGACTCGATTGACGAGATGCTCACACGAGCCGAACGCAAAATGAAAAGGGAGTGCGATAACATAAGCGCTATAGTGTTACGCTGGGAGGACCAGCCCACAACGGCCCGGCCATTAGAGGCCCTCACCTCTAAGTCTGTGGATCAGCAAGAGCTCTTAAGAGTCGCCGAGAAAAGAAAAAAACAAAAGAAGAACGCGCCATCTAAGCGCCGTGGAGTTAACTCCAACGAGGATATTGAAGCAGCACTTGCGGAGCTGGAATCGTTTGTCGAGGACATTGAACGTATTCTATAGCCCGTATATATCACCATGATCCGGCCCAGCGAACGCGCACCGGACGAAATGCGCCCGGTAGAGATCGAACGCCACTACACAAAACACGCCGAGGGATCGGTGCTAGTAGCCTTCGGCGACACCCGCGTGCTTTGCACCGCCAGCGTCGAAGAGCGGGTACCTCGATTTCTCAAGGGCCAAGAACAAGGCTGGATCACCGCTGAGTATGGCATGCTACCCCGCGCTACCGGTACCCGAACTCAACGCGAAGCGAGACACGGGCGTCAATCAGGTCGGACCCAAGAGGTGCAAAGGTTGATTGGTCGCTCACTGCGCTCAGTGGTTGACTTGTCCCTTCTAGGTGAACGCACCATTACCATCGACTGCGATGTAATTCAGGCCGACGGTGGAACCCGTACCGCCTCAATTACTGGCGGCTATGTGGCGTTGGTAGACGCTGTATATCATTTGTTGCATAACAAAAATATTGAGCAAGATCCGATCCGCGGGTCAGTTGCATCAGTTTCGGCAGGGATCTATAACGATACGGTGATTCTGGATCTGGACTACGCTGAAGACAGCTCGGCCGAAGTGGACATGAACTTTGTGATGAACGACAGGGACAGGTTCATTGAGGTTCAGGGTACGGCAGAAAAGGATTCATTCTCTATAGAGCAACTGCTGGAACTAACAGACATGGCGCGGTCTGGTATTCGCGATTTAATCGCATATCAGCTTAGGGTACTGGCGTTGTCCTAGTTCATCCGTGACAACCTTGGCTCGAAAGTAGCGCACGACTGTGGAACGTATTGTTATCGCCAGCAACAACGCCGACAAATTGCATGAGATGCGCTCGCTATTGCTGGATTTGAAAGTAACAGTAGTGCCGCAGCAAGCACTTGGCGTCCCTGAGGCGGATGAAACTGGACTCAGTTTTATAGAAAATGCAATTCTAAAGGCTCGCAATGCTTGCCGTCACAGTGGTTTGCCTGCCGTCGCCGACGATTCTGGTATCGAAGTGGACGCACTAAACGGTGCCCCTGGCATTCGTTCAGCCCGTTTTGCAGGCGAGCATGCCACCGATGCTGAAAACCGGAATCTGCTTCTCAGAGAGATGTCGCAAAAGCCGTCCGAACAACGCAGCGCCCGCTTCCAGTGCGCAGTCGCCCTGCTGAAACACCCAGAGGACCCCACTCCGCTCATTTGTCAGGGCACGTGGGAGGGTCAGTTGTTGACCGAAGCACGAGGGGAACATGGCTTCGGTTATGATCCAATATTCTATGTGCCCAGTCATGATTGCTCTGCAGCTGAACTTGCTCCTGACATAAAAAACCGCCTAAGTCACCGTGGCCAGGCACTACGTTCACTGATCGCGGTTTTGAGTCGCTAATATTTTCACCAAGCTTTGCTGTAGCATAGAGTCGATTTCACTCACCCTCATTCCATAGGAAAGGGCGATGGTTCAAGTAGTGCTAATTCGACATGGTCAAAGCGTATGGAACCTCGAGAATCGCTTCACCGGCTGGGTTGATGTGGATCTATCCGAGCGCGGAATGCAAGAGGCTCGCGCCGCGGGGAAAGGACTGCGTGACGCCGGTTATCGCTTCGATATCGCATTCACGTCTCTATTGAAGCGATCTATCCGCACGTTGTGGCTCACGATGGAACAACTCGATCAGATGTGGCTACCCGTGATCAACGACTGGCGCCTGAACGAACGCCACTATGGCGCTCTACAGGGATTAAACAAACGCGATATGACGGAAAAGCATGGCGCAGAGCAGGTCCATCAATGGCGCCGGGGTTATGCGGTGCGCCCACCGGCTCTAGCGGAAAACGACCCTATGCATCCGAAAAATGATCCGCGCTATACAGGTATCAATCAGTTACCATCCACCGAATCGTTGGCGGACACCGTACAACGGGTAGTGCCTTTTTGGAACGATACCATTGTCCCCGCCCTCAAGCAGGACAGACACCCGCTGATTATCGCCCATGGCAATAGCATTCGGGCGCTGGTAAAACACCTAGACGGTATCGATGATGATGCCATCGCAGAACTAAATATCCCCACAGGCCAACCTTTAATCTACGAGCTCGATCAGAATTTCAATCCCGTTAATCACTTTTATCTGGCTGACCCCGAAGAAATCGCTGCGGCAGTGAAGGAAGTCAGCGAACAATCATCGCCGACTCGCAAACATTGACCCGATTAGCAACACTTGCGTGCCGGCACAATCTAACGCAGGAGTACTGGTACTGAGCAACCGACGCCAAATATATAAAGGCGCGCTGGTCGATTTGGGATTAGAAACCGCCAGCTTACCCGACGGCACTAGCTTTACTCTGGAGATTGTGCGTCATCCCGGCGGTGCCGTAGTGGCCGCTGTATCGCCGGATTACCGCGTATGTGTGTTGCGTCAGTATCGTCATGCAGCTGGTGGCTGGATTTGGGAACTGCCCGCGGGAAAGATCGATGCGGGCGAGAATCCCTTAGTGACAGCGCAACGCGAGCTTCAAGAAGAAGCTGGATTTACAGCTATCGACTGGACACCGTTGGGATCCATGCTGCCCTCACCGGGGTTCTGTGATGAGCTCTTGTCATTGTATCTGGCGCGTAACCTATCCCAAACCGCAACTCAGCCGGAACGGCATGAATTCATCGAGGTGCATTGGCTGGATCTCGACAAGGCGCTCCAATACGCCGCAGACAACACTTATCAAGATGCAAAGACTGTGGTCACACTATTTAGGGCGCACCGGTTACTGTCACGATCTGACATCCGCTGACGCTTTTGCGGCAAACATCCACTAGCCTAGCGCGTAAGTCTCGCGGAGATAGCGCACGATATCGCCAACAGCACCAACATGAGTCCCGGTATTCGGATCAACCAGGTATGGCAAGTTGTTTGTGCCGATACGAGTCTTGACCTGCTCTCGGCGCGGGCTATTGCGACTGACATTGCGCAGCACATAAGCTATCTCCAGCCGAGACAGTTCCTCGCGAGCACAACGTGAATCCGGGCAAGGTTCGATACCGTAGAGCTCTAACAGTTTCTTCGGCCGGCGCGCATTATGGTAGTAGGTTCCCCGAAATAAACGCATATACGAGGCAAGGGTGGAGGTTAAGTCAGCTAGCGGCCGCAGCTTCAGCATCAACGGCACGCTGCCGTTGCCATAGTTGGTAAACAGGTAGCGAACGATCAGGCTTGACTCATACATGGACTGTCCGGTGTTGGGGTCAACCAAGTATGGAAACTGTGACATCCCTCCGCGCGCATGTACCAGCGGGCGATATCGCTGGCCCCCTTTGGGGCAAGGATAGACCTGGGCATCCAGATCGAGAATGGCCAAGGCCTCCCGCACTTTGCGACAAAAAGGGCAGCCTTCAAATTCGAACAGTTGCAACAACTTCAGCGGACGCGGACCAAGTGCGCCGACATACAAGCCCGTCCCCAATCTCGCAGCGCTGGCAAGAAACGATGTGGCAATATCTAACCTGGCTAACATCGAAGCGTTATTAGTCTGACGTATCAGTCGCGACGCAGGCGGTCCGATACTGCGATTGGTGTTGGATATCGCAGCACAATAAGATAAGACGACCCGATAAATGTTAACAGCGTAGCGGCCTGGATAAGATACGCCGCATTATCCGCAATAAGCTCGGCGTCAAGGGCCACGAGCGCAATTAACAACGAAAACTCACTCATTTGCCCGAGTCTAAAACCAATTTCCCATGAAAACCGTTCGGTCTCGTGAGTTCGGACCAGTAGCAGCTTAAAGATGATGGGTTTCAGCGCCAGCACGCCCACCGTCAAAAGCAAAGCCGGAAATATGATGCTCGGCAGCACGCTTAGATCAAAGCCCGCCCCTAGGGCAAAAAAGAACATCACAAGGAAGAAATCCCGCAGTGGTTTGAGGCTCTCCGCAATGAATCGCGCAATTGGGTTGGTGGCAATGGCCACACCAGCGACAAAGGCTCCGATCTCGTGGGATAGACCAACGACTTCAGCCAATACCCCGATGCCCAAACACCAGCCGATGGCGACTAGAAAAATGTACTCCTGTATGCGATCAAACTTCTGAAAGAGCCTCAACAACACAAATCGCGCTGCCACATACGCGAACGTGGCCAAGGCCGGCAGCGCCACAAATGGCGCCGCCATATCCAGTATATGAAACTGTCCTTTTTGTACGCCGTGCAATGCCAATAACACCAGAATGGCCAGTACATCCTGGAGCAATAAAACACTGATTATCACTTCGCCGGCGTGTCGATGGTGCAACACCGTGGTCGGCAATAGCTTCAGGCCTAATATCGTACTTGAAAACATGTTGGCAACACCTACTACCAACGCATCAGTTGTCTTCAGCCCCGCCAACAGCGCGATGACAAAGCCCAGTGCAGCAAAACCGAGGGAACTCACGACCGTGATCAGCGTCGTTTCCCGCAGTAGCTGCAGCAGTTTCTGCGGATAGAGATTAAGTCCGAGAAGAAACAACAGAAAAATAATGCCCACCCGGGCCATGTCTTGGATCAGCGAAGCATCGGTAACCAGTTTGAGTCCCCATGGACCTAGGGCCAAACCCACGATGATGTAGGCGATCAATAGCGCCTGGCGCGCGTACAACGCCACAGTCGCTAATAGTGACGCGCCGGTAAAGATTAAAAATATGGAAAACAGTACTGAGTCGCTATCCATTGCGACAGTATAAGCGGTGAGGACTCACTCGGGGATCACCTGTCCGGGTTCGTGTTTAGCCTACGAGTGCAATTTTCGAACGAGCTCGGACAATCCCTGCGCCGCGTCATAGCGCCTGACAATAACGGGACGGCTTACTTAATTGAAGTAATCGGGCTCGTTACCTCGCTTCCACTTGATGTTGCAGCCCATGCTTGCCTTTTGATCGGTGGGCACAGGTCTTCCCGCCAATAACGCGTCGCTCGCCGCCCTTAGATCCGAACCGGTAACCGCAACACTGCTACCTGGCCGACTGGCATCGAACTGACCCCGATACACCAGCTTGCGATCAGCGTCGTATAGAAAGAAATCCGGTGTGCAGGCGGCACGATAGGCCTTGGCCATGGACTGGCTCTCGTCAAAAAGATAGGGAAAGGTATAACCCGCATGTCGCGCCTCCTGAGTCATTTTTTCAGGACTATCGGCGGCATGGGTGGAGATGTCGTTTGAGCAGATGCCTACGATCCCCAATCCTTTGGCCTGATACTCTTTGGCGAATCTGGCGAGTTCCTCTCGAATATGGACGACATAAGGGCAGTGGTTACACATGAACACCACCAATAGGCCTGGGGCATCGCTGAAGTCACTGAGCGAGAACTCCTTACGTTGTACCGCCCTATTGGTGTTGGGCAGGCTAAAGTCAGGGGCTAGCTCACCGAGCTCAA
>JAOTYS010000110.1 GCA_029861795.1 Gammaproteobacteria bacterium
GCATTTGTCCATGGGCAATTTCGATCGTGGCTTCCGGGACTAGTTTTCGTAGATCGGCTGCTATTCGGTCGATGGTTTTGACATCGTTGTGCAGGAAATAGACTTGCCCTCCTCTATGGATCTCCCTAAGACAGGCTTCTCGTATCAATCCGTTGTTCCACTGGCGAACGAAAGTTTTGATCGATAGACGCTCGGGAGGGGGAGTGGCGATAATGGAGATAGAGCGTAGTCCGGCCATCGCCATGTTCAATGTTCGGGGGATAGGGGTCGCTGTGAGAGTGAGGATGTCTACCTCATTCCTAAGTCGTTTTATCTTTTCTTTTTGACGTACACCAAAACGATGTTCTTCATCGAGGATCAGCAGTCCGAGCTTGTTGAAGTTCACATCGGGTTGCAGTAGCCGATGGGTACCGATAACAATTTCTATGTTGCCCTGCTCAAGATCGTCAAGAAGCATTTCGGTTTCCTTCTTCGTGCGGAACCGGGATAGTAGCTCTACGCGGGTATCTAGCCCGGCAAATCGGTCGCGGAAGTTTTGAAAATGTTGTTGGGCCAATAGTGTGGTCGGTACCAGCACTGCAACTTGCTTACCTGCTTTTACCGCGAGGAACGATGCGCGTAAGGCGACTTCTGTTTTACCGAAACCCACGTCTCCGCACACCAATCTGTCCATGGGTTTAGAAGAGGTTAGATCGTTGATTACATCTTCAATAACTTGGGATTGATCTGGGGTCTCTTCGAACGGAAATTCGGCGGCGAAGACGGTATAGGCCTCATGAGGCATAGCAAAGGCATGGCCTTGGCGGCCACGACGCATTGCCTCGATTTCTAATAACTCTGCAGCTACATCGTAGGCTTTTTCTTGGGCGCGTTTTTTCTCTCGTGACCAAGCGTCACTACCGAGCTTATGAAGAGGGGCATGTTCCGGGCTGCCACCGATATACCGGCTGATTAAGTGCAATGATAGGACTGGGATGTAAAGTTTATCCCCACCTTGATACTCCAATGCCAGGAATTCGGTTTCTTGGCCGTTGATTCCAAGCACTCGAAGACCAAGGTAACGGCCTACACCATGCTCCTCGTGTACTACGGGATCACCGATCTTGAGTTCGGCCAGGGAATGGATGATGCTTTCCGCATCCCGGATTTTGCTACGACGTCGGTAGCGTTGGAACACCTTGTCTCCATACAATTGGGATTCTGTGATGACGGCCACCTTGGGATCTTGAAGGACAAGCCCACGGTCAAGCTCTGAGGTGGTAATGCCAAGCTTCGTACCCGTCTGATCCAGAAAGCTTTCCCATGACGAAAGTGTGGTCGGCTTTAGCCCATGTTCCTGGAGAACCCCTAACATCACTTCCTGGCGTCCGGGGGTCTCAGCCACAAGCAATATTCGTCCGGTAAACTCGTCTAGGTACTGTAGAAATGTCTGGTAGGGTGAGTCACTTTTGGTATCCACGGGTAATTCGACAGGGGGGGCGGTACCAAAGGTTACAGATGTATCGCTGCGCTCTGTATCTCTCGCTCGGATATCGATGCGTCGGAAGCTGTCCAGCGCGCTCATAACCTGTTCTGTGGTCATGAAAAGTGCGTCAGGTCTAAGCGCTGGACGGTCCGGGTCTAGCCTGGCCAGCTCGAATCTATCCTGTACTTCGTTTCCGAACTTGTGGGAAACGTCGGTTACGTCGTCGAGGAGCACGCACAACGACGAAGGTGGGACATAATCGAAGAAAGTCGCGGTTTTTTCGAAAAAAAGTGGGAAGTAAAACTCCACCCCAGCAGGGGTGATACCGTTACTGACGTCGACGTAGACTGAATACTTTTGTGGATCGCCTTCGAATTTGTTACGAAAAGACTGGCGGAAGCGTTTGATTCCGTCCGGCGTCATCGGAAATTCGCGAGCCGGAAGGAGATTGATCTCTTGTTCCTGATCTTGTGAGCGCTGGGTGTCGGGATCGAAGTAGCGTATAGAATCGATTTGGTCGTCGAACAAATCTACGCGAAATGGACGTGAACTTCCCATAGGAAAGATGTCCACTAGTCCTCCACGGACGGCAAATTCACCGGGTGCCATGACTTGGCTGACATGTTGATAGGCGGTTTGTTGCAGCCGACTCCGTAACTCTGCGATATCAAGCCTGTCGCCGATTTTCAGAACAAAGCTATGTGCGAACACATATTCTTTAGGGGGAAGTCGCTGCATGAGGTTTGACACGGCAATAACGATGATCCCTCGTTGCAAACTTGGCGCAAGACTTAGTGTTCGTAGTCTCTGAGAGCAAATATCCTGGTGGGGAGAAAAGACATCGTAAGGCAGGCACTCCCAGTCTGGAAATGACAAGATTGGGTCGGTAAGTTGCTTGTCAAAGAAGCATATTTCACTTTCTAATCGTTGCGCTTGACGTGCATCGCTAGTAACTATGATCAATGGACCCCGATTGGCTTGGGCAGCCCGGGTGATTGCGAGCGCCCGACTGCTGCCATAAAGTTGACTCCATATGAGACGAGACTCCCGATAGTTCGGAATGACGGGAGCTAACGGGGATACAAATTCCATGGCATAACAATGGTTCGTCTGGTTAATGCAGGGCGCGAATTGTAGCGTTGACCCGGGCGTACTCGCAAAGACATGCTTGGAACATCTCTACGGACCTGTCAGACCATCGGGGTTATCAATGCAATGCAGCGTTCTTCTTCAATTAGCTGAGTAGCTTATTTTTCGAGATGTCTGGTTCCAGAATATGGGCTGTTGTGCCAGCGGCAGGCGAGGGCAGGCGGATGCAAGCTGATAGACCAAAGCAATACCTGCCCTTGCTTGGAAAACCTATTCTCGTGCGCACAGTAGAGCGTCTGTGCAACCATCCACAGATTTGCGGTGTTGTTGTCTGCGTGAGCCCAGGGGATCGTTACTGGGATCAGGTTAGACCGAACCTTCCGCGGCTGCGAGATACGGTGATCGGTGGGTCGCAGCGCATGCACTCCGTTTGCAACGGGCTCAAGAGTCTAGAGTCGGATGCACTGGCGGAAGATTGGGTGATGGTACATGATGGCGTGCGCCCGTGCTTGCGCGATACAGATATCGACGCCCTGATCAGTGCCATCGATGATATGTCGGTAGTGGGGGCGGTACTCGGATTGCCCATCACCGATACTGTCAAGCAAACCAATGGTAGTGGCAAAGTGGTTGAAACCGTGCCGCGGGAATCACTTTGGCGCGCTCAGACACCTCAAATGTTCCGCTTAAGCGCACTGCGCGAGGCATTGGAGCAAGCGTTGGCGTCGGACTTCAAAGCCACTGACGAATCCGCCGCGATGGAGCGTGTGGGGAAGTGTCCGATAATGATTGTAGGACATGGGGACAATATCAAGATTACAACTGAGCAAGACTTGCGTCTCGCGGAGCTTTATCTACAGCAACAAATGGACGAGGGTTAGATGCGTATCGGGCACGGCTATGACGTTCATCCTTTCGCAGAAGGGCGTAAGTTAATCATTGGTGGGGTGGCCATTCCTGGTGATGTTGGTCTTGGTGGCCACTCGGATGCTGACGTGCTTGTCCATGCGGTTTGCGATGCGTGTTTGGGTGCAGCCGGGCTCGGCGATATTGGTCGCCATTTCCCAGATTCTGACTCTCGGCTTAAGGATGTGGATAGCCGCATATTGTTGCGCCAGGTGCAAGCTCAACTGTCCCAGAGGTTACTGCGCCTAGAAAATCTAGATAGCACCATTGTCGCGCAGCGACCTCGTTTGTCTAATTACTTGGAGGGGATGTGCGCCAATTTGGCGGACGATCTGAACGTGGAACGAACGAGGGTTAACGTGAAGGCGACTACCACCGATCATCTGGGTTTTATCGGCAGATGCGAAGGCATTGCCGCCCATGCGGTAGTGATCTTGACGGACATTCCAGTTTAGTTTCGTCGCTAAGCGGCGACAAGGCTTATCTTTTGGTTGAGCTACTAGTTGGTTTCTTGAGCAACACATAGACTGCACCGGTACCACCATCTATTTGCCGGGCAGAACAGTATGCGAGAATTTCTTGTCGCTGGCGTAGCCACCGATCGGTCTTTGATTTCAGTACCGGCTGTTTGCCCGGGGAGCGCAGTCCTTTGCCGTGTATTACGCGTACGCAGCGCAGGCCATTATTTTGAGAGCTTCGCAAAAATTGAATAAGCGCCTCCCGGGCTTCTGGTACCGTGCGCCCATGAAGATCCAGTTCGGCCTGTATTTTGTAATCGCCTCGACGCAGCCGGCGCAGTACTGTTTTCTGAACGCCTGATTGGGCGAAGATTAATTCGTCGCCGGTTTCAATTTCGATAAGGTCTACAGCGTCATCGAGCAGCTCATTGATTACTCGGCGTTCATCCGCTCGGGATTGCTCTGGCAATGGTTTCGGTCGAGACCGGTGGGGCATAATCCGGTCTTGCTGCAGTGGTGTGGTGCCTGCGACGGTTCGCCTAAAGAGCTGATCGTCTGATTCCGTGTCTTTGTCTTCTTTTGACGACATTGCCTTGAGCGCTCCATAAATTTTTGTTATTACGACCTTTCGATTCTGAATAATTGGGTCAACGTCACTTCAGTTCGAGAGTTGACCTTCGAGATAGCGCTCTGCATCCAATGCCGCCATACATCCCGTTCCCGCTGAGGTCACAGCCTGTCTGTAAACATGGTCCATGACGTCTCCAGCGGCGAATACGCCGGGTACGCTGGTCGCAGTAGCGTTGCCATCTAGTCCGCTTTGGGTTTTGATATATCCGTTGGTCATCTCCAGTTGTCCTTCGAACAGGCTTGTGTTCGGAGTATGGCCGATGGCTACAAATGTGCCGTGGACCGGGATCTCGGTAGTGTTGTCGGTGAGTTTGTTGCGAATACGAATACCAGTGACGCCTTGATCGTCGCCCAGCACCTCGTCTAGTACATTATTCCATTGGATCGAGACGTTGCCTTCGCCATGAGTACGTTCCATCAGCCTATCTACCAGGATAGCTTCGGCTCTGAATTTGTCACGGCGGTGCACTACGGTAACCTGGGACGCAATATTAGAGAGATAAATGGACTCCTCGACTGCCGTGTTACCACCTCCGATCACCGCAACCGGTTTATTTTTATAGAAAAACCCGTCACAGGTAGCACATGCAGAAACACCCCTGCCCTTGTACTTTTCTTCAGATGGCAGACCGAGATACATGGCCGAGGCGCCGGTTGCAATGATCAGTGCGTCGCAGGTATAGAGGGCCTGATCACCTGTTAGTTCAAATGGTTGGGTCAAAAGGTTGGTTGCATTGATGTGATCGACGATCACCTCGGTGTGGAATCGTTCTGCATGACGTCTCATACGATCCATGAGCTCGGGGCCTTGCAATCCTTCTACGTCTCCCGGCCAGTTATCTACGTCCGTAGTAGTGCTTAGTTGGCCGCCTTGCTCTATACCTGTGATCAGTACTGGACTTAGGTTCGCTCGTGCCGCATAGACGGCTGCAGTATATCCGGCGGGGCCGGAGCCTAAGATGAGTAAGCGGCAATGCGTAGCCTGCGTCATGCGATAGTTGTCTCCAAGGGTTGGCGCCGTAATCCCACAGTCATCCCCAGAGTCATGTGCTATTGATTTATTCCGGATAATCTATTTATGGTACGACATCAACCTGAACGGGGCAAAACCACCTCCCTTTGAGTTGGATTAACGCCAATCCAAAGAGCTGGTGCCCTGAGCTGGGGTGGGCAGGTGTCATCACGCTAGAATGCAGATTGAACCACCGGCGACCGAGTACAGTGCTAACACTCTGTCGCGGATATCATATCCGTTCGCGGAAACTTGATCACCACTACACACCCCCGTTCGCCGTTACCGCGACGCAGACGGGGTAAACCGCATCTCACATACCATTGGAGTAGCTGCTGTTGACACAGGCTCGCAAAAAGAAACCGATTAGATCAGGTCTCACTCCCCGATTAGTGGTGCTGATTCAGGAGACGGCGCTATTCGTGTTTGGAGCAGTGGCATTTTACATGCTCTTGTCTTTACTCACTTACTCGCCTCAAGATCCGGGTTGGTCGCACACGGGAAACCCGGCACAAATTGCGAATCTCGGAGGACGATTTGGTGCGTGGTTCGCAGATTTATCACTGCACGGTTTTGGTTACATGGCCTATTTGTTTCCAATGCTGGTGGCATTCACGGGATGGCGGATGTACCAGGACCGACACACGCCGGAGCTACGAACGCTGCAGCAGCGAATAGTCGGGTCGATTGGTTTTTTGTTGACCCTCATTGGTGGTTGCGGATTAGAGAATATCCATTTTGCCGGTGCCACTGCAGCTGTTCCGTTCGGGTCAGGGGGCGTGTTGGGTGATCTGATTAACCAGTCTCTGGTTCCCACGTTTGGCTATGTTGGCGCTACAGTATTTCTGCTAATTCTATTTATCAGTGGCATAACGGGTTATACCGGTATTTCTTGGCTACACCTCATGGATGTAACCGGTAAGTGGGGTTTTGAGATCTTTTATAGATTGCGCAGCGCCTTTAACGCAACAACGGAACGGATCGTGGCATTTCGGGCCCGTAAGGCACGTCACGGAAGCGTCTCTGATCTACGTAAGCGACTGGAGCGAAGTCGTCCTCCGCGAATTGAACCTAAGATTACCCCGCTGGACGACAGTGGACGCTTGGAACGTGAGAAGCAATCCAGTCTATTCGAGTTGCCAGTGTCGGGACCCGTGCCACCATTGTCGCTGCTGGATTCGGCATACGATAAACAGGGCGGTTATTCTGCTGAAGCACTTGAAGCGATGTCCCGGTTGGTAGAGAAGAAATTGAGTGATTTTAATGTGGATGTCGAAGTGATTGAAGTGCATCCAGGGCCTGTAATTACTCGCTTTGAGGTTGAGCCCGCCCCAGGCGTTAAATCTAGCCAGATTACTTCGTTGTCCCGTGATTTAGCCCGCGCATTGTCGGTAGTAAGTGTTCGGGTTGTAGATAACATTCCGGGAAAGACCGTCATAGGGTTGGAAGTGCCGAACGAGACCAGGGAGACCGTAGCTTTGGTGGAGGGACTCTCCTCTCAAGCATACGAGAATGCCAATACACCACTTGCGTTGATGTTGGGCAAGGATATAGCCGGACAACCCGTGATCGCTGACTTGTGCAGGATGCCGCACCTGCTGATTGCTGGCACCACTGGATCGGGAAAATCTGTGTGTATCAATGCGTTGATATTGAGCATGGTCTATAAGTCCACACCCGAGCACGTGCGGCTAATCATGATCGATCCAAAGTTGTTGGAGTTGTCAGTGTATGAAGGGATACCCCACTTGCTCTCGCCAGTGGTCACTGACATGAACAAGGCAGCCAACGCACTGCGTTGGTGTATTGCCGAGATGGAACGGCGCTATCGATTGATGGCAGCCCTTGGAGTGCGCAACATCTCTGGATACAACCGTAAGGTTGAGGCCGCCTTGGATGATAGCCGACCTCTACTAGATCCCCTGGCTGGGTCCGACGAGGAGCCCGCGGAGCTGACGACGTTTCCTTACATTGTGGTGATCATCGATGAGCTTGCTGACTTGATGATGGTGGTGGGCAAACGGGTCGAGGAACTCATTACCAGGATCGCGCAGCGTGCAAGAGCTGCCGGCATTCACTTGATTTTAGCAACACAACGTCCGTCGGTGGACGTGATCACTGGATTGATCAAGGCAAATGTTCCGTCGCGTATTGCCTTTCAGGTGTCCTCCAGGGTGGATTCTCGCACGGTGCTGGATCAAATGGGGGCTGAACAGTTGTTGGGCCACGGAGACATGTTGTTCCTACCGCCCGGAACTTCGATGCCTATACGGGTACACGGATCCTATGTCTCGGATCAGGAAGTGCATCGTGTGGCCGACTCCTTAAAGCAAAGTGGTCAACCAGTCTACGATGACAGAGTCACCGAGGAGCGCAGTGACGGGACGGATGATGATGCATCGGGGGAAGGCGCTGGCGGTGAAGGGGATCCGCTGTACGATAAGGCGCTGCGCCTGGTTACTGAGACCCAACGGGCCTCGATCTCTGCAGTGCAGCGTCAATTCCGCGTAGGGTATAACCGCGCTGCACGAATGATAGAAGCAATGGAGCAATCGGGTGTGGTGGGGCCTGTGCAGTCCAACGGGAAGCGCGAAGTGCTGGCCCCACCTCCGCCGGATTAGGGTCTGACCAGTGAATGTGAAAAGAATACACGTCGCGTTGGTATTGTTGGTATTCTTTAATTGCGTTCTCGGCGCTTCTGGACCAGAGAGTCTTGCACGGTTCTTTAATAATGTTGCCACCTTTAGGGCTGATTTTGAACAAGTTGTGTTGGATGAGAATCTAGATGAGATCGAGCAGAGCAGGGGTGAGATGTGGCTTTCGCGGCCGGGAAAGTTTCGCTGGGATTATGCCTCCCCTCTGGAGCAGCAGATCGTCAGTGATGGCAAACAGGTCTGGGTTTACGATGTGGATCTCGCTCAGGCGTCTAGGCGTCGTCTTGCCGACGCGATCGGTACTACCCCAGCCACCTTGATTGCTGGTTTGGGCAATCTGGAGAGCAGTTTTTATGTGCGCGATCTAGGACAACAAGGGACCTTGTTTTGGGTCGCATTGACGCCTAAAGATGCCAACGAAGGATATGAAGATATTCGCGTTGGTTTTGAAGATGATCAGCTGCGACTCCTGGAATTTGTGGACGGTCTGGGGCAGATGACGCGTATTACCTTGAGTGCAGTGCAAGAGAACCCTGACATCGAGGATAAGAAGTTCGAGTTCGCGCCACCTCCCGACGTGGACGTTTTTGACGAAAGCGAATGACCATCCTGGGTTCTTGACTCTATCAAAATGCCATCAAATTCTGGTGTAGAAAACCTAACACCGCTTGCCGATCGGATGAGACCTTCGTCCCTCGATGAGATCGTGGGGCAGCAGCATCTGCTTGGACCTGGCAAGCCACTACGTAAGGCTGTGGAAAGCGGGCACCTGCATTCCATGATATTTTGGGGTCCACCCGGCAGCGGTAAAACCACATTGGCTCGAGTGATCGCGAACCATGTTGATGGCGAGTTCATCTCACTGTCGGCGGTAGCCAGTGGTGTAAAAGAGATCAGACAGGCCGCGGAGGTGGGCCAGGCGGCGCGGCGGTTGGGACGTGCGACCGTACTGTTTGTGGATGAGGTACACCGATTCAATAAGACGCAACAAGATGGGTTTCTCGGCCATATTGAAGATGGAACCTTGACGCTGATAGGAGCCACTACCGAAAACCCGTCGTTCGAGTTAAACAACGCTTTGTTGTCGCGTGTTCGGATTTACGTTCTAGAGCCACTCAGCACCGATGAGCTCAGGCAAATTGTTACACGAGCGGTCGCTGCATTAAGTGGATCTGTGGAGTTGGATGCACAAGCGTGTACTGTTCTGGCCTGCGCTGCGCAGGGAGATGCTAGGAGTGCGTTAAATATGCTGGAGGTTGTTGCGGCACTGAGTGATGGCGGGCCAGTTCACCTAGACGAGCATACGTTAGAACAGGTTATCGGCCATCGCCTGACCCGGTTCGATAAAACAGGGGATATTTTCTACGATCAGATTTCAGCTTTGCACAAGTCCGTCAGGGGCTCGGCCCCAGACGCTGCGCTTTATTGGTTGGCTCGTATGCTGGAGGGGGGCTGCGATCCCCGATACATCCTTAGGCGGTTGGTACGGATTGCCAGCGAAGATATAGGTAATGCGGATCCACGGGCTCTTCAGATAGCCCTTGATGCGTGGGATGGCTACGTGCGACTTGGGAGCCCCGAGGGTGATCTCGCCGTGGCTCATGCCACCGTATATCTAGCCTGCGCCCCGAAAAGCGATGCGGTATACAAGGCGTTTACCGCTGCCAACAAAGATGCGCGGGAGCACGGTGCAGAAGAGGTGCCTAAACACCTGCGTAATGCGCCCACTGAGCTGCTGCGGCAACTACGACATGGGCACGCATATCGCCATGCTCACGACGAAGCCGAAGGCTACGCTGCGGGTGAGGTCTATTTCCCTCCTACATTACTTGGTAGACGTTACTATCACCCCGTAGATCGCGGTTTGGAGCAACGTATTGCCGCCCGTCTTGAATATTTGAGGAAGCTAGATAGCGAGGCAACGAACGGTGCGCAAAAAAACCTTGGTGGCAATTCGCCCTCAGGTTAGCTGTTGGGAAGCGTGAATCGGTTTATTAGGACTGCGAGTTGAGTCAAACGGTTGTGGTGGCGGCTGGAGGTGCTTTGGGAGCAGTGTTACGCTTCTGGATGGCCGCCGGTGTTCATCACCTGCTCGGACGTGAGTTTCCGTATGGGAGACCCTGGTGGTCATGTTCTTGGGTCCGTCTTAATCGGCGTATTATTTGGGCTGCTTGTAGGGCGAGCGGCGGTGGATAGTCTCTGGCGGCTAGCTATATTGGTGGGTGTTCTCCGAGGATTTACCACCTTTTCTACATTCTCGTTTGAGACTTTTGGATTGATTCAAGACGGGTTATACCTCAGGGCATGTTGGAACATCATCTTCAGTGTGGTTCTTTGCATTCTCGGTACCGCTCTGGGCGTTGTGCTGACTCGCTAGAATGGAGGGCAGTTAGTTTGAAGTATCTATCGGTGACGTGCGGTGAACACATTAGATTTTGATGACGAGCGCAAGCCATGCTAGATCCTCAACTACTACGTTCTAACTTTCCCGACATCGTGGAAATACTACGGACACGACGTGGTTTTGAAATAGATCAAGATCGATTTTTGCGACTGGAGGAGAGTCGCAAGTCATTACAGACCAAGACTGAATCATTGCAGAGCGAACGCAATTCCTTGTCCAGAAGAGTCGGCGAGGCCAAGGCTAAGGGTGAAAGCGTGGACACGTTGTTGCAGCAAGTCGCGGGGATCAAAGAAAGACTGGGGGTCCAGGAGGTGGAGCTGAACAATGTGCAGGTCGAGCTCACCGCATTGCTGATGGAGATTCCGAATATCCCCGACGACACCGTTCCCGATGGCTCATCGGAGGCAGACAACGTGTGCGTACGACAGTGGGGCCAACCTAGAGAGTTTGATTTTGAGCCCGAAGACCACGTGACCCTGGGATCGAATCTGGGATTGTTGGACTTTGACACTGCGGCCAAACTAACCGGTTCGCGCTTCGTTGTGATGCGGGGCGCGCTTGCGCGATTACATCGCGGCCTTATTCAGTTTATGCTTGACGTTCACACTAAAGAGCACGGATATAGCGAAATCTATGTTCCTTATATGGTGAATTCCGTGTGCCTGTATGGTACTGGACAACTTCCCAAGTTTGAGGAAGATCAGTTTGCGCTCAAAGGCGATCAGGATTTTTATCTCATCCCAACTGCCGAAGTTCCAGTGACTAATACTGTTCGCGACACCATTGTCGAGGCAAATCAGTTGCCACTGAAGATGGTTTGTCACACTCCTTGTTTTCGTCGTGAGGCTGGCTCATATGGTAAAGATACCCGTGGCATGATTAGGCAACATCAATTCGAAAAGGTCGAATTGGTTCATATTGTTCGTCCAACGGAGTCCTATGGTCAGCTAGAAGAACTTACAGCGAATGCGGAAGCCATACTCCAACGGCTCGAGTTACCTTATCGGGTAGTGGC
>JAOTYS010000557.1 GCA_029861795.1 Gammaproteobacteria bacterium
TCGGCTGAGACGTCTGTGTACTTCGTGCACCCCTGCAAAAGCCGGGTCAGGGATGCGAAACCCTGGGTTTTCAGTGGGAATCTACAGTGACGCCCTGTACGTCCTGCTTGCCTCACCTCACTGAATGCGGTGCTAACCATGTCAGCACCGAAAAACCTGTCGCCAAGGGCCGTCTGCGTTGATACTAGCCCACACCTGTCAGCTGCAGCGTGCGGGCTCAATCAATCTCTATCGGGCGGCACAATCGATTATTCGCCTGCCACCGGCTCGTCAGCCCTCTCATGTCCCCGCGCGGTGGCGCGGCATCGGGACAAGAGCACTATATCAGCCGAGCCGGTGCCCTTCAATCTGCTATCATGATTTCTCATAGCCATGGCGAATACACACACAATTCCTCGACCGCGGCTGATTGAAGTCGACGAATCGCATTCCGGGCAGCGATTGGATAATTTCTTAATCGGATATTTCAGGGGAGTACCTCGCAGCCATATCTATCGCATCCTGAGGCGCGGCGAAGTGAGGATTAACAAGGGTCGTCGTACACCGAGCTATCGGCTTAAACCGGGTGATGTTGTGCGCATCCCGCCGGTACGCATGACGCCATCGGCGCCAGCGCCGGCCCTTCTCTCGGCATCGCACCGCAGACTGCGGGATCACATCGTGTATCAGGATGACGATGTTCTGGTGTTGAACAAACCTGCAGGTATTGCGGTACACACCGGAACCGGTGTGGCAGCAGGGGTAATCGAGGCGCTACGAGAGCTATGCCCGCAGATCCCTGATCTTGAGTTAGTGCACCGGCTCGATCGAGACACTTCGGGTTGTTTGTTGCTGGCAAAAAATCGCAAGTCTCTGATCGCACTTCAGGCGGCCTTTCGACAACAAGACGGGGCGATTAGTAAACATTACCTTGCCTTGGTTAAGGGTCTGCCTGACAAGGAACGCTGGGAGGTGACCGCGGCGCTGCGTAAAGGTGCGGTGCGTGGAGATGAGCGCATGGTCGTGATTACGCCGGACGGCGCACGCGCGATCACACGTTTTACCTGTGAGAAGCACTATCGCGATTCGACGCTGGTTGGGGTTGAGCTGCTGACAGGACGTACCCATCAAGTGCGGGTCCATGCGGCGCATGTCGGCCATCCGGTAGCGGGCGATTCGAAGTATGGGGATCGGGAGTTCAACACGCGTCTGCGACCCGTGGGGCTGAATAGACTTTTTCTGCACGCATCGGAGCTCACATTTCCGCACCCCAGCCGCAGTGTTAGGCAACGGGTGGTAGCGCCTCTGCCCGACAACCTGAGTGCGGTGCTGCAGCGACTTGAAATCGAGACGACCGAATAGGGGACTATGTTGGACGCGACTAATGCACCCACAGGCGACCACGACCCACTTCGAATCTGTGCCGGTCCTGATCTACAGGACAGTGGCGTTGGGGTGTGTTTTCAAATCATGCGAGCTACTACCGTGCTTGCTGCTTTCGCCATACGCTACGAGGGGCGTGTACACGCGTTCTTAAACCGCTGCCGGCATATGGATCTGGAACTCGACTGGGAGCCCGGAAACTTTTTCGACGTAAATGGTCGGTATATTGTGTGTGCGACCCACGGTGCCCTTTATGAACTGGCAAGTGGTTTTTGCATCGCGGGTCCTTGCAAAGGCGAACAGCTGGTCATATTACCAGTATTTGAATGCGGTGGTTCGGTGTATCTGGCCCCTGCAAGCGCTTGCTCGTTAGTCAAGACATAGTAACTAGGGGTACGAGGGAGATCATAGCTGATGGCGAATCTTGAAACAGACCGACGGATGAATCATGCAATCGAGGGTGAGATCATAGAAAGTCTTGCATATGAAAGTCTCAAGGAGAGAAAGCGCGCCCGCCGCTGGGGCATATTCTTTAAGTTGTTTTTCTCGGCGTATCTGCTCGTTATTCTGCTGGCGGTGTTTATCGATCGTAGCCCGGTGAGCGTGGGCCGCCACACGGCATTGGTGGATGTTCAGGGGGTGATCGCTGCCAATGGAGACGTCACCGCGGATACGGTAACCGCAGGGCTACAGGCGGCGTTTGAGAATGACAACGCGGCCGGGGTAATTGTGCGGATCAACAGCCCTGGCGGCAGCCCGGTGCAGGCGGGGTATATCAACGACGAAATTCAGAGATTGCGTATGCAACACCCGGATAGGCCCATATATGCAGTGGTCTCCGATATCTGTGCTTCAGGCGGATATTACGTTGCAGTGGCGGCCGACAAGATCTTTGCGAATAGAGCAAGTATTGTTGGTTCTATTGGCGTGCTGATGGATGGGTTTGGGTTTGTCGGCACCATGGAAAAGTTGGGGGTCGAGAGGCGTCTCATTATCGCTGGCGAGCACAAGGCAATGCTAGATCCGTTTTCACCGGAGGACTCGGTCGGAGCCGAGCATGCGCAGAAATTGGTGGACAAGGTACATCAACAGTTCATCAAAGTCGTCAGAGAAGGTCGTGGCAATCGGCTGGTGGATCGTGAGGATATCTTTTCCGGCCTTTTTTGGACTGGGGAAGAGGCGCTAGAGCTTGGACTGGTGGATGAGATGGGTAGCACCGGTTATGTTGCGCGGGAGGTGATCGGAGCCGAAAAGATTGTCGACTATACCCAACGGGAGAGCTGGATGGAGCTATTTGCCAAGGAAATCGGGGCCTCGCTCGCCAACATATTGCCTATGAGCTTGCTACAACGGAATCTATCCCTCAAATAACCCATGTCGCAGTTTGTCAAATCACGACGATTCCTCGGGCTTCCAGCATTTCCACCAGACGAATCAACGGCAGCCCGATGAGCGCGTTGGGATCATCGCCCTCAAAGCGTTCTAGCAACGCGATACCGAGTCCGTCGGCGCGTACACTTCCGCAGCACTGATAAGGCTGCTCTTTGTTCAGGTAGCTCTCGATTTGAGCACGGGTGAGTTGGCGGAACTTGACGCAGTATCTCACTACATCGCTCTGTAGCTCACAGCTATCACTGGCTAGTAACGCCAAACCGGTAAATAGCGTAATAACTTTGCCCGAGGCCGCTAATAGCTGTTTCACTGCACAATCGTGGCGCAGAGGCTTACCGACGA
>JAOTYS010000558.1 GCA_029861795.1 Gammaproteobacteria bacterium
AAACTCTACCCGCTATGACCCTGGCATCCTGACCAGCGCGCCGCCCGTCAGCACATTGCTGGCGAATGGCATAGCGGTTATGCTTCTTATCCGTCGAATGGCATAGCGGTTATGCTTCTTATCCGTCGAATGGCATAGCGGTTATGCTTCTTATCCGTGAACGGAGTTTCCTTAAAAGGGATTTACTCGCTACCTTGGTCGTACACCGTTCTTGCGTCGCGGCCCAGTTGCGGCGTTCCCACAAGTGCAACCTGAATACAGCCTCGTAAGGTTTCGTTTCCTGATTTTTTCCGTGCCTAACCGACGACTGCTCCACCCGCGTTGCGGACGTTCGTTGGGCTAGATGCCGAATGCCCGGAACGGGTCGAACCCGGATGTACGTACAAAGCAGTATGGATTCTGCAATGCACCGCATAGCAGACCCTCGTCTAATGAGAGCGGACTGCCGAAATCGGCCAGCTCCAGATATTCGTTGCACTCGGAAACTTACCATTGAACGTCCGGATTCACCTGTGACCTCAATCGGTCAATGCAACATCTAGTCTCTAACTATAGAGAGGAGGATGTTGAAGATGAAGTATCCGACGAGGATCTATTACAGCGAAACTGACAAAGCGTTGATGTGGGATCGCTGGCAGAAAGGTGAGTCTCTCAACTCCATTGCCCGCCATTTTGGGCGCAGTCATTCATCGATACAGGGTGTTCTGGCGAGAACGGGCGGTATCCGTGTGCCGCAGAGACGTCGTTCACGACTCGCGCTGACACTGTCCGAACGCGAAGAGATCTCACGCGGCGTGGTCGCCGGGCAGTCGCTTCGGTTCATCGCAGCAACACTGGGTCGAGCACCGTCGACAGTTAGCCGAGAGATCAATCGTAACGGTGGCAGGCGACGGTACCGAGCCAGTCAAGCGGATCAGTCCGCCTGGGATCGGGCGCATCGTCCCAAGACCTGTAAACTGGTGGAGAACCGTGCGTTAGCCCCGCACATATCCGCACGACGAGAATACTCAGGTGTCACACGAGACCATCTACAAGAGCCTCTTCATCCAGGCCCGTGGCGCCTTGAAAAAGGAACTTTTACAGCACCTTAGGAAGACACGGGGAATGCGTCGTTCGCGCCATCATACGCAGAAGACGGCTGACCACGGCAGGATCACCGACACCGTATCGATCCGCGAACGGCCAGCCTCGGTTGAAGACCGTGCCGTGCCGGGTCATTGGGAAGGCGATCTCATCTTCGGCGCCAACAATAGCCAGATCGCGACACTGGTGGAGCGCCATACGCGCTACGTGATGCTCGCCAAGGTCAACAGCAAGGATACCGAGACAGTGATCAATGCTCTGATAAAACATGCACACAAGTTATCGCGGGAACTCTACAAGTCGCTGACCTGGGATCGGGGCAAAGAGATGGCTGATCACAAACGCTTCACACTGGCGACCGACATCACCGTGTACTTCTGCGATCCACACAATCCCTGGCAACGTGGCTCTAACGAAAACACCAATGGCTTACTCAGGCAGTACTTCCCGAAGGGAACTGACTTGTCGGTTCACTCACAAGTAAAACTCAATGCAGTTGCACGACGGCTAAACGAACGACCGAGAAAGACGTTAGAATATCGAACACCAGCTGAACGATTTAGCCAATGTGTTGCGTCGACCGGTTGAAATCGCACCTCAAATACAGACGTTCGCGAGTCAAGCTATTTGTTCACAGCACACACTACGCAAGACATGCAGCGAACGGCTAATCCTGCTTTTCTATATTTAATTGATTTGTGTGCGGCGGGATAATGCCACCTATGGCGCTAACCCGTCGGACCCGTAGAAGCCTCTGCATCTGGTCCATCTCTACGTTGGTGGGTGGCGCTATTGGTGTCATGTATTCGTTGTTTGTCGGCGGTCAGCCGAAATTCGCGTTCCCCATCGGATGCGCCATAGTCGGCGGAGTGATGGGTTTCGAACTGTTGTTCGTGCAGCAACCGGTAGGTGCTTGGTTACGCGGCTTGCCGTTGCTCGCGTTCATAACCATTTCTACGCTGCTCTGGACGGTGATTATTGCAGTGAGTTTGCAGATCGTTCCCCGACTCCTTGGAGACGAGGAAGCTTACGGGAGGCATTACCACGCGACCACCTTCCAGCAAGATATGGTGTTCTCGCTGGCGGTGGCATTTGCGATGAACACCGTATTGCGCATACGTAGCCTCGTCGGTGGGCGTGTTCTGATGAACTTTCTGGTGGGTCGATATCATCGCCCCCTGCGTGAGCAACGAGTTTTCCTATTCCTTGATCTAGCGGACTCGACAAGCTTGTCGGAGGAGCTGGGAGACGTGCGGGTACAGTCGCTCATTGGCCGCTTTTTCTTTGACATCGCGCAACCCATCGCTGAGCATGGAGGTGAAACCCATCGCTACATCGGCGATGAGATCGTCGTCACTTGGCCGTTCTTGGTAGCCACGAAAGATGCTCGGTGTCTGGAATGCGTGTTCGACATACAGGAGCTCATCGCCGCCCAGTCACGGCGCTACGAAGCAGATTTTGGCGTGGTGCCGCGATTTCGGGCCGGAATGCACGGAGGGCCTGTTGTCGCCAGCGAAGTCGGAGACGATAAACGCGAGATCGTCTACTTTGGCGACAGCATCAACACTGCCGCCCGGCTGCAATCCTTGTGCAAGGAAAAGGCGAGGGATTTCCTTGTCTCCGGAGATCTGCTCGCTGCGATGACGCTGCCGCCGGAGACCAAGACGCAATACATGGGCGAAACAGCGCTTCGCGGTAAGGCTAAGTCGCTGGACGTCTACGCGCTGTCGCGGGGATCCCGGAACACCTAAATTCCTGAGACACTTTCGCCATTCGGTTTCAACCGATCAAGAACACGTGGGTCGTGCCTCGGTTCATGGGTCCGGTAAATACTTCAAACCTGACATTGGAGCATTGCCAACAGCAGACATCGATTAATTTTAGATGTGGGTCCTTAAGTCGCTGTGACCTCAATTGGTCGACGCAACATTCTAATCTTTTATTAAAGAGAAGGAGTGTTGCAGATGAGATACAGAACGAGGATATATTACTCAGATACCCAGAAGGCCTT
>JAOTYS010000559.1 GCA_029861795.1 Gammaproteobacteria bacterium
TGGCGATGTCCGTCGTGAAACGCTTTCAGCCCTCGATACTTTGCGCGGGGCCGGTGCCAATGTTATCGAGGTCCCGGCAGACTGGGCGAGCAAGGCGATTCGACTTGCTCACGCGAGCGAAGAGTTTCTCTTTGCAAAACTTTTGAACGATGCGATACGAGATCACGCAAGTGAAGTGAGCGAGTATGTGTTTGAACTGGCCGAGACCGCCAATAGCGTCACCGCGGATGATTACCGTGAGGCGATCGCAGAGGCGGGGCGTGTATGGGAGAACCATCTGGGTCCCATCTTTAAAGAATTCGACGCATTTCTCTCGCCCACTGTGTCTTGCCCGGAAGTGCCGGCAGAGAATCGCCAACAGGACAAACTTCTCATTAACGGACGAAGCCTTACCGATACGGATACAGCGATGACCGCGCTGTTCAACATGTTCAACCGCTGTCCGGCCTTGACCGTGCCTTCGGGTTTTACTGACAAAGGGCTTCCCACCGGTCTTCATATCGCTGGGAAACCTTACGACGATATCACGGTATTTCAGATTGCCCGCACACTCGAGGGGCGCCGACCATGGCTTGATTCTCCTGGGCATCGTCCACCCACATCATAAAATTATCAGCCCTGACCCTTTTTCACAATAAGTGGTCCGAACCACTGATTCCATGAATGGGGAACCAACTAGCTTACGAGATAACTGGCACCCCAAATAAATAGGGATGCAAGAACAAGAATATGCCGTAAGCCACAATGCCTACCACAACCACCGTAACATCATTGGTCACAGAAAAAACCTGGTCAGTCTTCGTTGCCCCACGAAGATTCGCCGACCACATACCCACGCCCGCGAATACACCGAAGCTGCCGAATAGTATTAAGGAGGCAAGGTCACCATTAGCTAGCAAATGGGAAACCGACCACAAAGCGACACCCCAGAGCATGGGGTGGCGGGTGAACCGCTTGATATTAGTTGGCATGTTCGCCGCTGCGAGCAAAATAAACACGGGTAGCATAACTACCATCGCAACAAGCCTACCCCAAGCAGGGGCTTGCCAGATTGGCACAAACTCTGCGGACGCTTTTCCCATTACAATGATGACAAGCCCCACAAGTGCAAATAGGGCGAAGCCCCCCTTGTACGCACCTTCCCCTAGTCGGTCCACAAAGTTCTGTCGCAGAGAAGGAAAGGATGGCACCAAATGAATGCCAACAAAAACACAAACACCCAAAATAAGAAGAGACATACCGGTGCACTCGCGAATGAGAAACCAGGATCATTCGAATTTATGGACGCTTTGTCAAATTCCTGCTACTTCCCGACGTCTATAAAAGGTTTGGTGGAGAAATAGATTACCACTGCAATTATCGCTAAGTAAGCTACGATTCGAATGGGATTTTCTTTTACCTCATCAAGGATAGTTCTATGCTTTCCTTCTTTTTTCAATTGCTCATATTCATCTCTCGCCCTAGCAAATCTCTCCGCTTGATACTCTTCGATGAGTAATTTTGCCTTCTGGAGTTGATTCGAGTCATTTAACCATATCGCTGGCATTGATATGCCCCAATTTCCGGCAGAGGTTTCATAATGATCAATCTTATTGGTTGTTAACAAATCACGAAGCTCTTCTGCCTCATCATCAGGTACGCCTCTAAGTTTGATTAGCAGGACAGTCATTGTTCCAATCTAAAGGCTCAACTCGCCTGCTGCTGACCGGACGACACGCTCGTCGAGAATGCATACACGTGATAGTACAGATGGTCGGTGCAACGTGGCGTTACACCATTTCCTACAGCACGCCCAAGATCAGGAACCCACCGAACACCACGCCGAGTACACACCATATACGAACCGCTAGGGACGAACGATGCTCCCACCAACTGAGTAGTCGACCGATTCGTTCTCGACCCACTAGCGGGATAATAATGGCAGCGACAATCATCAACCAGCCTAGCACCTCAAAGGGTATCGGGAACTTCGTGCTCGGCGCTACAAGTATTAACAGCGCACCTAGTACTAGACGTACGATCACCGCAAAGTAGATCGAGCCCTTTCGATCCCAAAACGACTTGACCAGGTTAATCAACCGAGCGGGCGAGTAGACACCGAATGCACTCATCACACTGATAGTGATCGCCAATATCAAGATGGCGCCTTCAAGAATAGTAGTGGTCATGATCCCTAAGGCCAATTAACGGCTCGCGTCAGCCGGGTGTCAAGCCAACCTCCGCTAAAACCCAGTCACAGCCGGGATGACCTTGCGACCAATCGTTTCGATGGGCGTGATGTCGTGGACGTTGCCCACGCTAAAGATGAAGGCATCAATGCCAGCATCTGCCAGCCCGCGACACATCCCAATTACATCCGAAGGCGACATTCCACCCTCGCCTAACATGACAAAGCCGAGAGCCGTCTTTTCAATCTCATCGTAATCCCGACCTACATCATCGCAATGTGCCTTCAATACATCCAGCTTACGCACCAGTTCCCATTTCCCAAAAAGGCGAACAGGTTGCAGGCGTCGGCGTATTGGGCCACCAGCCGCAGCGTTTTCTTTTCGCCAGCGCCACCAATGAGAATGGGCGGATGCGGTTCGGACAACGGCTGCGGATTGTTCCTCGGCTCGGCCAGCTGGTAATGTTTGCCCTCATACGCCGAAAAATCACCCGACCACGCCTGCTTAAAGATTTGCAGCGTTTCTTCCAGCCGTTCAAATCGCTCCTTCAGCGGCGGGAAAGGAAAGCCCAGTCCCCTCGCTTCCCGTTCATACCAACCAGCGCCAATACCCAGGTTGGCGCGTCCGCCTGACAACACATCCAAATTAGAGACAATTTTGAGTAAATGGCCGGGGTGACGGTAGTTGGCACCGGTCACCATCGTCCCCAGGCGGGCGCGCTCCGTCACCGCCGCCAGATAACCGAGGGCCGTGTAGCCGTCCAGCATCGGTTCTTCCGGCTTCAAATCCATATGCGGCATATCCATCTGGAAGAAGTGATCCATCACCCAAATGCTATCGAAACCGACTGAATCGGCCGTTTTGCCAATCTCCGACAGCTTCGGCCCAATATTGGCCGGGTGGCCCGGCCAATCAAAACGTA
>JAOTYS010000561.1 GCA_029861795.1 Gammaproteobacteria bacterium
TGCGGTAATATTTTTCGGCAACACCCTTATTCGCTGAATAGATTTCCAGTGGCCTTTCCGGGTGATCCTCATCGGCGATGTCATTCAAAGCCTTACCGATCACAGTACTGCTTGAACTGTAGACCACCACCGCATCCTTGTTTAGAAGACGGACAGCTTCCAGCAATTTCAAACTGCCCAGGCAATTGATATCGGCATCCAGCAAGGGATACTGAATAGACAGAGCATGGGAGGTTTGTGCGGCGCAGTTAAAGATTATATCTTTATCTTGGACAACTTCTGCCAGTAGGGTCTCATTCCGGATATCGCCTCTAATGAACCGAATTTGCGACCATACATCTTGCAGGTTTTGTGTGGTGGAATGTATAAGGGGCTCGAGGGAATCTAACACAGTAACTTGACATGAATTCTCAGAAAGGCAACGGCGTACCAAATTGCATCCAAGAAAACCAGCACCGCCTATGATTAGCACCTTCATAAAGACCTCCCGGAGTGTGATAAAAAGGCACGTACCGTGATATCAATCCCTTGCGTCAATTTCGTCCGGGGTTTCCACCCAGTTGCGTTATGGAATCGTTTGGTGTCGGCCACAAAATTGCGTAACTCGAGGGGCTCAACAGTTACTGACTCGTCCGCCCGAACTGAAACATTATTGCCGGTGTGAGATCCAACGCTCTGGGCAATCAGGTCCCAAACCTGTGATATACTTTGACTCTCTCCGCTTCCAATGACGTAAACGAGATCTTTCATTGAACCACAGTAGGAACCTGCAGTCAAAAAAGCTTGAACGACATCTTCAAGAAATACATAATCGCGAATACAGTTTCTGTTGGCATATGAAGTGAGTGCCTCACCGTTTAGAGCCTTGGCGATCATTTTATTAATAACAACGCGGGTCATGATGGACCGTCGTGCAGTTGGGCCATAAACATTTGCCAAGCGAAGCGTAGTCGATTCAATACCGAATTGGCGTGCATAGATGCGAAAGTAATTTTCCGCCGCTAGTTTATGGACAGCCCACATGGTCAACGGATCATCACGATTATCCTCGTTTACGGGCAGCGTATCGACTAAACCGAACAAATTAGCCGAACTGGCAAACACGATCTTGGGCCGATAGTCCTGCATTCTACACACTTCTAACAGGTGTAAAATCGGTAGGGCATTGAACTGTAAATCTTTCACCGGATCATATTCTGACCGATAGAAATACTCTTTGGCAGCTAGATGAAATACGTAATCCACTCCGGGCAAGGCATCATCCCAAGATTTCCGTACGGAAACATCGCCGTTTAGCAGAAGAACCTCTGCTCTTTGGCCCTCAGGTCGCCACACCTCGACAGGCGATTGATCTAACAGAAGAAGCCTGCAGTCTATCTCAAAAAGCGACTGTGCCAGCGCAGAACCAATGTAACCACGGCCACCGGTAATCAGTATGGTACGTCCCCGATAAGCATCCGAAACTTTTTTGGGGATCGACGCAGGCGTTATTATATCAGAAAATGCGATCATTATTTGATCGTCGGACCTTTCAACCAACTAAAATCGATTCAGCATGGTTGATCGGCAACCGAAACTCATCCTCAAGGTTATAGAGGTGTGAAGTCACATAAAAAAAGGTTGAGATGCTTTTTTAACGACAACTATCTAATTTGTAACCGAAATTTAAAAGCATCGGCGAAAACTTCATATTTAAAAACTCGATAGTTTCTTGCTTTAACTTCTCCTTGTATTCCCCAGATTTGCCTTTGCGTAGATGGCTGTGAATATCCTCAACTTTAGGCCGTATACGTTCGTTTCTCTCTAATAAAGCTTCGAAAAATTCATGTCCGATATTCAGTTCACAGTTATGCAATAATTTGTCGAGCCAACCACGAAAGTCATTTACCATCTCCTCGTACTTTGTAACATATACATTTGGATATTTGTCTATGAGCAAGGTTTTATACCGTTGCAATATATTGTTAACCCTATCGCTCTCAGCAACAGCATATTCATCAATTCCAGATTCCATAGCTTTTGTTCTTTGCTCGACAAAAAGGTCATACCGATTTCCTTGTCTTTCAGGAGCTACATGACTATATGCGGTCGAATAATACTCAGAAACCAGTACGTCTCTAAAGTCTCTTACCATTAACACAATCTTGTATTTGTCGAGCTCGGATATGCCTTCAATCATCCCGCCGAAAACGCTGTACAAGTATCCATTCGGTTTGAATATATGCTTATATTTCCCCATTTCTTCTTCGGTCAGATGATCTAGGTAGGGAAAATTTGTATGGAAAGCGTATTCATGAATGCTAACCGGCACCATACCATTTTCCGCTGCACATTGCTGAAGAATCCCGCCTGTGTATTGAGTAGCGGCTTTATTCAATGAGAAGTGTATTATGCTTGGATGTTTGTTCTGATTCTGATGTGTCCCTTTTATCAAATCCAGTTCCACACTAAATCTTCTCTGAAGATTTACCTCCTTAAGGTAACGCTCTACCAGCGGGAACTTGTTCAATATTAGCTTTGAATAACTCTTGAGTCCTGTCAGCATTTTTAGTATGGTCCTATAACCGTAAGTCGAACTTGGCTGAATCTTGATCTGTACACCGCTTGTGCGACCTCGTATAGGGATTCACAGATGTTTCCATTATACGTTTCTATACGAATGTCCTCACGACCTTAATTACCGCCTCCAGATCCGCCTCGTTTAATTCGGGATAAATGGGAAGGGACAGCACTTCCTGGGCGGCCCGTTCTGTCTCCAACAGCTGGTCAATGCCGGTTAACCGTCCTTGGTAGGCCGGCTGCAGGTGGACAGGTATGGGATAATGAACCAACGCGGCAATGCCCTTGTCCTTCAAATGCCCTTTTAGGGCATCTCTGCGTTGGGTGCGCACGACATACAGATGATACACATGATTCGCCTCTTGACGACTGCTCGGCAGAACCATGTCGCAATCGGTGAATTTGGTATCGTACATTGACGCGATGCGGGCGCGAGCGGCGTTATCCTGGTCAAGATAGTGAAGTTTGACCCGCAGAATAGCGGCCTGCACTTCGTCCAGGCGTGAATTACCACCGGGGACATGGCTAA
>JAOTYS010000560.1 GCA_029861795.1 Gammaproteobacteria bacterium
GGTAAAGATTACTGTCACTTCTCCTAACGTGTCATAACCTCGATAACTCGCTAACACCGCGGTCACAACATTGGGGACACCTACCTGTGAGGGTGTCTCAGCGATATAAAGCGGTGCGACGTGTTTATGGGCGGGTGCTTGGGGGTCGCCCACGTGCGGTAAGTCTAGAGTCGCATAGATCAGCGCACAGCCGGTGATGGTAACTACAATCAATGCCAAGATCGGTTTAGAGTGTGTAATCTCGTGCTGGCTGCCAGTGATGGATAGCGTGCCCAACATCAGTATGGTGGAGATGCCGGTGCCCACAGCGGCCTCTGTGAAGGCCACGTCTACGGCGTCTAGCACTACAAACAGACCAGCGGATACCAAACTATAAATGCCGAAAAGCATTGCCGCGGCGAATAGATCGTGCAGCCTAACCACGGCAACCGCGGTAACTACAAGGAATCCAAGCAAAGTCAGGATTACGATCTGTTCGATGGTGGCGTCTCCGATCTGTACAGCCGCGGCACAAGGCCTCCATGGCGAGCGGCCTTTGCTAGGGCGTGTGAAGCGGTGGGACTAGTAAACAATAAGAATATGACAATCAACAATAGTTTCGCGCTACTTTGGCTAAACCCTGCGTGAAGCATCAGACCCAACAGTATTAGTCCAGCCCCCAGTGTGTCGGTAACACCTGCTGCATGGAGTCGAGTAAACAGGTCAGGCAGACGCAACAACCCAATGCCGCCGATGATCAAAAACACACTTCCAGCGATCAAACACAGGAGCGCGAGGATTGGGCTTAGCGGATCCAATTATCCATCTCTTGGTCTGGTACGCCCGAGATCTCCGTATTCAAAAAACTTGAGAACGGCAATCGTGCCAACAAAGTTGATCAGTGCGTAAACCAGCGCGATATCTAAGAAATCGGGTCGACCCGTGAGAAACCCGTACGCCGCGATGATCAGTACAGTATTCGTGCCAAAAACGTTAACCGCGAGTATACGATCATATACACTTGGACCAAGCACTGCTCGGCTTAACGCCAACAACATGCTCACCAATATTGCAATGGTTGTTAAGCTCAGCATCGCCACACCCCTCCTTCCACGGCGGTGACGCGACGATCCATGTGCCCGGCCGCCAAGGTGGCTGCGGCCTCTTGGGTAAGCGCGTGAACCTCGATGCTGTCCCCATCTATGCTCATCGATACCGTGCCAGGCGTGAGCGTAATAGAGTTGGCGTACATCACTTGACCCAGTTCGCTACTTTGCGTTGTTCTTACTCTGGTGAGGGTAGGGCTGATCGGCAGACGCGGACTCACAATGCGGCGTGAGACGTCGACGTTGGCTTTTACAATCTCCCACAATAGCCACCCCCAGTAAGCGACAAGTTTGTCTGGTCTTAGGTGCACAGGGTGACCTTCATGGTCTACCACATCCATTCTCAGGGCGATCACCACTACTAGGCCGGCCGATAGCAGTCCCAGGGTCAGCAATAGCCAGTGAAACTCCCCGGAGAGCGAGATCCAAAGGACCAATAGCACCAGATATAGACTTAATGCGTGAGCCAACCTTTGCATCAATCTTATTATCGTGTTCCTACCAGTGGTTGCGCAAATCAGCCGCAGCCGGAACGTCGAGGGCTCTGGCAGCAAGCTCGTGTGATGAGCGCTAAGTAATTGTATTTCTTTAACATTAGTTAGGGGCGGTTCCTTGCGAATTGCTGGACTCTGAGCAACGATGCATAACTGAATCGGGCAAAATTCCGGCAAAGGAATTCCTTGCTAGGCTGCCGGTTATTTACTTGGTACGTTTCTAATGTTCTAGGGATAGGTGCATATGATTTTTGCGTACCACGGGAGTCGGCGACGTTTACGAATTCATTGCCGATCAGAATGGTGACGATGAGCCGGCGCGGTTCGCTCAACATACGTTCAATGACCTTGATCCGTGGATTGTCTTCGGACCGCATCTGCTCAAGTTGCAGCTTGTTAAGCGAAAACAGGCTGGTCTCGGAACTGGAAAAAAATCCCGACAACAGCATCAATAGGACGAACAACACCAACTCGACGATTAGGGTAATGTCCAATATTTCGCCAACGTGTGGAAACCTTATGTAATTAACTATATTACAGAATTCTTTTCAAATTTGTGCAGATCGCCGCTGTCCGGAAAACGTTTCTGTGCCCGTTTGCTCGATCCGGGGGTGCCATAAGCCGACATGATTTATTGATCTGGATCATCATTTCGAGAACATATTCTCGTTCTAATAACGTTAAATAGCACGAAGAAGTAGGTAGGTTAAGCGACATGACCGAGGGCGGGATGGACATTGGATTCGAAGAACAACGGGCGATTCTTCTCGAAGATGCATCGGATTGGTCGTTGGGATGAGCCAATAGGCGTACGGCCGAACTGATGGTTTTTCAGATGAGTCCACACGAATTCGTTGGGATTGAGCTACGGCGCATAGAGCGGGAGATAGAACAGACTCGGTTGACCGTTAGATCAGTCCATGAAGCGACGGACCTTCACCGTCACGTGCCTGTCGACAATGAAAAAGATCGGTGCTTTGGGGTTGTGCAACAGCCGGTTCAGCAAGTCGATGAACACTCCGTTGTTAACCTGTCCTGGGTCGTTCATGAATCGAGACTCGGCTCGAGACGAGAGCGCTTGGTAGGTGTCTAGAAGCATGGGTTTTATTCGCATGGTAAGTCACCAAGACGACCCCCCGCGTGCATGGCTTTTTTTGATATGACGTCAGTGAGGGCCATCGAAGTGTATAAAATGTTTGAACTGCACCTGTATTATAAGAGGCCGTATTCTCTGTCGCATCCGAACGCTAAATAAGGAGTCATAAAACAATGTCTACGTCGAGCCCCCTGATGAATATGCTTAAGCGTTCACCGCTTAAGTACATGCAGGAACACATGCGTGTTGTAATGGAGTGCGTACGCGAGGTCCCACCGTTGTTCGATGCCTTGGCTGACGGTGACGAGAACCAATTTGCGTCAATCAAAGACAGGATTTTCGAGCGCGAGGCCGCCGCCGACAAGATCAAGAACGAGTTGCGCGCCGGCCTGCCTAAGAGTTTGTTCATGCCG
>JAOTYS010000562.1 GCA_029861795.1 Gammaproteobacteria bacterium
GTGCGTTCCATCGGTATGCGCTTCATTGTGATCGAAAACTCTCTAGGGGCTCTTGTCTTTATTCCCAATCGAAGCGTAACTAACGTCATAAACTATGCCCGTGGATATGTACGCTGCTTAGTGGACGTCAATCTCAGTAAAGATCTATCAACCGCAGAAAAGATGCTGAAAGACATCGAATTACTTGTAGAAACCGTGGTGGAGCAATTTCCCGGAATCTTCATTTATCCCCCTTCCACGGAAGGGCGTTTCCCAACTGCCGCAGGTCATGAATTTGTACGCATCAAGTTCCGAATCTGGCCAGGCCGTGGTGGCCCCATAGAAACGACTTTCAAACAAAATATGCTTCAGATGCTCAAAGCCATCGACGCGAACTATCAGGATTGGATGGTGGCGATCCACTATGAGGTCGAGCAGAAGATCGCCAAGTAACAGCCGGCGCTTTGTCGATGCCGACTGCCCGAGTGTAGATAGTCACTATGATTGAATTTACATTCGCCCTACTGCGAATCGACAGGCGGTGCGGCACCTGATTTAAGACTCAATCCCGCTCGGTTTCATCTGCATCAGGTATGACATCATGCGAGGCGCCGTTGGGTTGCCGCTGCACGGCTCCTGAATCCAACATTGCTGTCTGCCGTTCCACGTCAAATGTGGTTGAGACTGTCTGGGCTGCTTGTAATGATTCTACAAATGGAACCTGTTGTTCTGCAGATGTGGGGGCTCGTTGGGTCATACGCCAAGCTACAAATCCGGCAAACATGACGTGAACAGTAGATGTAAAAACATACAGCGCCGCTGCGTCAGTTACAGACATTAGTGCCGACGCTGCAAGAGGACCGATCACGGCGCCCAGAGCAAATACCAGCAGCAGAACACCGGACACCTCGACAAATTGATCGGCCGTAGCAAAGTCGTTCGCGTGGGCCACCGAGAGCCCATACATCGGAAAGGCGAAAATCCCCCATAGTGCGGCGATGACGAATAGTCCTCGTCCCGTATCGCTTCCGTGCCACCACATTGCGCAACCCATGATTGCACCGAGAGAACAAACTGCTAATAACACTTTACGTCGATCTATTCTGTCGGACAGTCGACCGATTGGCCATTGCCCAGCCGCACCGCCGATCACAGTGGCGCTCATAAAGATCGCTATACCGGAAACATCCAAGCCACTTAACCCAGCGAACACGGGACCCAATGCCCAAAACGCGCCATTCGCAACCCCGACCGCAAAACAGCCAACAAAACCCACCGGGGAAATTCGAAACACACGCAGCGGGCGAATTTGGATACTCTGAATTGGCGCTGGTGCGGGGGCTGCGGACAATGCCACGGGGACGGCTGCGACGGATACGAGAATTGACGCCAATGCGAACAGCGAGAAACCTTGGGGGTGGACCACGGTCAGCATCATCTGTCCGAGCGTAATGACAGTCAGATTGATCACTAGATAGATCGCAAGAATAGAACCACGAGTGTCCTTGGTTGAACGTTCGTTGAGCCAACTCTCGATCACCATGAATAGCACTGCGAAGCAAAATCCGGTCAATATGCGAAACAGCCACCACGGCGGCGGTAACAGGATCAGCGCATGTGCCAGCGGCGTGACAGAAGCAACAGCCGCCATCGCAGTGAACACCCGTATATGACCGACGCGCCGAACAAGATGCGGACCCAGGAAGCAACCTGTGACAAAGCCGATGTAGTAGGTGGAACCAAGAAAGCCGATCGATAAGGTAGAGAACGCTTCTAGATTGGCGCGTACCGGCAGCAATGTGCCCTGAAGCCCATTGCCGGTCTGCAGTAAAGCGACCGCCAACAGCAACGCGGCGATCGGTGTGATCACCCTGATCATGAATGCTAACGCACTTAGTCTTCTATCTTTATCGAGGTCAGCAAAAGTGGATGGCACTCGGAAACACTGGGGAACAACGATACATACTCATGGCACAAGACAACAACCTGCTTGTGAGTGTTCGCGTTAGCATTCACTCACTTGTTACGCACTGAAGCAAAGGCTAACTCACAGCCAACGCTTACGATGAAATACCCATATTATTCCTGCTGCCACGACTATCATTGCGGTCAACACGACAAAGTAACCGTATTCCCAGTGAAGCTCTGGCATCAGTTCGAAATTCATACCGTAGATTCCCACCATCAGCGTCAATGGCAGGAAAATGACGGCCACCAGCGTCAAAGTCTTCATGATCTGGTTCAGTCGATGCGCTGACACCGAAATATAGCCATTGATCAAATCCACCGTTAACTCTTGGAACAACCCAGACAGGCTGGCCAGCCGCTCCATATGCTCATAGGCGTCCTGAAACGCATGTTTATCCTTGGGCTGGAAGGGAGGGCCCTCATGCTCAGCCAATTCCGACATTATCTCCTTGTGATAAGTAAATATTCGGCGTAACTTTTTCAATCGAGTATTAGCACCTATTAACTCTTCCAACAGACGATCATCCGGTTGCTCGGTGATCGTCTTCTCTATCTCGTCCAAGCGCTGCTCTAAGCCAAGTACTATCGGTGTATAACGATCGACCATTGCCCTGACAATGCGATAACACAGAAAGGCTGTACCCGAAGACATCGAGATTTCCCCTTCGCCCACGGAGTTCCAGACTCTGTCCACACTCAGAGACTGATAGGAGTGACGCGTGACTAAGAATCGTGCTCCTACAAATATGGCTATTTGTATGGTACCGAAATCTATCGTCCGCGACTTTGCGTCTAGGCCCTTCAACAGCAAAAAGTAATGATCTTCGAACCACTCGAGCTTCGGTGGATGACGTTCACGTTGAGCGTCATCGATCGCCAGGGAATTCAGACCGAAATATTCTTGTTGAAACTTGCGCTCCAAATCTGGATCATCACTTTCGAAGTCCGCCCAAACGATGTATTCCACACTATCCTTCCACTGATCCAACAACTCTATTCCGCCGTCGGCTTGATCATTGGTTGCGGGATTGAAAAGCTTCACTCTAACCATTGTTCTGTTACCGATTCTTTAGTCAGGCCAAAAAATCTGTTCGAAAGTTTCGCAAAAAAAAAAACTTTAGACTTG
>JAOTYS010000111.1 GCA_029861795.1 Gammaproteobacteria bacterium
ACACCTTCGTCATCGCCGCCGTTAACGTCGTCTTCCCATGATCTACATGACCTATCGTCCCAACATTGACATGCGGCTTCGTTCGCTCAAATTTCGCCTTGGACACGGTAGTTACCTCATTCTTGACGAGTTTCAGTTAATCAGCTGGCTTTTTTCATGATCACATCAGTGACATTACTTGGCGCCGGCGCATACTTCTTAAACTCCATGGAGAACGTCGCCCGCCCTTGTGTGGCCGAACGCAGCGACGTGGCATAACCAAACATCTCCGATAGCGGCACTTCCACCCGGACAACCTTACCCGCGGGCACCTCTTCCATGGCCAGAATAACGCCTCGGCGAGAGCTCAAATCGCCGTTCACAGCGCCCATGTAATCTTCCGGCGTCACCACTTCTACCGCCATGACCGGCTCAAGCAGCACCGGATCAGCTCTAAGCAGACCCTCACGAAAGGCCTGCATCGCCGCGGTCTTAAAGGCGTACTCTGACGAATCCACCTCGTGGTAGTTGCCATCGTAGACCACCACTTTGATATCCATGACGGGGTAACCAGCCAGCACCCCGGCCTCCATGGCACCCTCGACACCCTTTTGTACTGCCGGAATATATTCCCGAGGAATGGCGCCGCCCTTAATCTCATCTGAGAATTCGAAGCCTTGACCTCGTTGCAACGGCTCAATGCGCAGATATACATGCGCAAACTGACCACGACCACCGGTCTGCTTTGAGAACTTATGCTCTTGCTCCACACCTTTTCGAATGGTCTCACGGTAAGCAACCTGGGGCTTGCCTACATTGGCGTCCACATTAAACTCGCGTCTCATTCGATCGATGATGATCTCGAGATGTAGCTCTCCCATGCCCGAGATAATGGTCTGTCCAGACTCTTCGTCAGTCTTCACTCGAAATGAAGGATCCTCTTGCGCCAACTTGCCGAGGGCGATCCCCAATTTTTCCTGGTCCACCTTGGTCTTGGGTTCAACGGCCTGGGCTATCACCGGCTCCGGAAATTCCATCCGCTCCAAGGTGATGGCATGTTGAGGACTGGATAACGTGTCGCCGGTGGTAACTGACTTCAAGCCTACCGCAGCAGCAATATCACCCGCACGAACCTCTTTGAGCTCCTCTCTCTCATTGGCATGCATTTGCAGAATTCGCCCGATGCGCTCCTTCTTTCCCTTGGCTGGGTTGAGCACGCTATCTCCTGATTTGAGGACTCCGGAGTAAACCCTGAAAAACACTAGCTGACCGACAAACGGATCAGTGGCAATTTTGAAAGCCAGCGCCGAAAACGGCTCATCATCGTTCGGGCGACGTTCTGCCTCGGCGTCCTTGCCATCCATTTGGCCCTTAACCGGTGGCACATCCGCCGGAGAGGGAAGGTATTCGATAACAGCATCCAACATTGCCTGGACACCTTTGTTCTTAAATGCCGAACCGCATAGAACACAAACGATCTCGTTATCAAGTGTGCGTCGGCGCAAGCCACTCTTAATCTCCTCGACCGACAACTCGCCCTTTTCCAAGTATGCATCCATTAGCGCTTCATCGGCCTCGGCCGCGGTTTCCACCACTTTCTCTCTCAGCTCAGCGGCGCGCTGTTGCAATTGCTCAGGAATATCGCGCTCCTCGAAGCTCGCACCTTTTGTGCTGTTATCCCAGTAAATGGCCTTCATCTTGATCAGGTCCACTACCCCTTGGAACTTGTCTTCGCTGCCCACTGGAAGCTGAATGGGAACAGGATTTGCGCCCAGACGCGTGTGAATCTGATCCACGACACGGTAAAAGTCAGCGCCAGCGCGGTCCATTTTGTTGATAAACGCCAACCTGGGGACACCGTATTTGTCCGCCTGCCGCCACACTGTTTCCGACTGCGGTTCTACCCCCCCAACGGCGCAAAACACCGCCACGGCACCGTCCAACACCCGCAGTGAACGTTCCACTTCAATGGTGAAATCTACATGCCCGGGCGTATCTATAATATTGATACGGTGCTCCGGATATTGTTGATCCATGCCCTTCCAGAAACTGGTTGTCGCCGCGGAGGTGATTGTGATACCTCGCTCCTGTTCCTGCTCCATCCAGTCCATCACGGCATTTCCGTCATGCACCTCACCGAGCTTATGGGACAACCCGGTGTAGAACAGAATGCGCTCGGTGGTAGTAGTCTTCCCAGCATCAATATGGGCCATGATTCCGATGTTGCGATATCGGTCGATTGGTGTAGTGCGTGCCACGGCGAAATGTCCGTTATTCTGTAATCTCTCTAAAACCGATAATGGGAAAATGCTTTGTTGGCTTCCGCCATTCGATGAACGTCTTCCCGCTTCTTTGCCGCTCCGCCACGTCTCTCAGCGGCATCCATAAACTCCCCGGCCAGTCGTGCGGTCATCGACTTCTCGCCGCGCTTCCGCGCCGCTTCGACCAACCAACGCATTGCCAGTGCGGTGCGGCGCAGCGCCCGAACCTCTACTGGCACCTGATAGGTGGCACCACCCACACGCCGACTCTTCACTTCCACAACCGGCCGAACGTTGTCTAAGGCCTGATTGAATACTCCGAGCACGTCTTCATTGCCCTTCTTAGCGATAGTGTCCAGCGCGCCGTACATAATTTTCTCCGCAATTGATTTCTTTCCATCACGCATCAATATATTGACAAACTTTGCGACAGTCTGATTCCGATATTTCGGATCAGGCAAAATTTCCCGCTTAGGTACTTCTCGTCGTCTTGGCATCGGTAATGTCGGTGATTTAACTCAGTTTCAACTGTACACGAACCTACTGCGCCGCCAAGTCGTCACTTCGCGACGCATCAGCTTATCTCACTAGGTCAGGCTTTTGGCCGTTTGGCGCCGTACTTCGACCGTCCTTGTCTGCGTGCACTCACGCCGGAAGTGTCAAGCGCACCTCGTACCGTGTGGTAACGCACTCCAGGCAAATCCTTGACGCGACCGCCACGGATCAATACCACCGAGTGCTCCTGCAGATTATGGCCCTCGCCGCCGATATAGGTGGTGACCTCATAGCCGTTGGTCAGCCTGACGCGCGCCACCTTGCGAAGCGCCGAATTGGGCTTCTTGGGGGTGGTCGTGTATACCCGCGTGCACACGCCGCGCTTCTGCGGACAGGCGTTCAAAGCCGGGACATTCGACTTCTTGACCTGTAATGTCCGTGGTTTTCGAACCAGCTGATTAATCGTCGGCATTTGCCCACCGGTTAGCGGTATGAATGAGAGACAGGCCGGCGGTCCGACCTGTCAAAAACTCTACACAAAAGACGCGGAATTCTAGGCAGTCCCTTAGCTTCTGTCAAGGTAAGGGACCGCCAAAGCAACCCTGGACGTCACCCCATCTACGCGTTTACCGCCTCGCTATCTGTAGCTTGTACGGGCACTTCTTCAGCCCCCACTTCGCCCAGAAGTTCCTCAAGCTCTTGCGCCTTAGTGGCCGCCTCCTCTCGGTTGCGACGCCGCTCCTCATGATAGGCAAGTCCAGTGCCTCCCGGAATTAGCCGACCGACGATGACGTTTTCCTTGAGACCTCGCAAGGCGTCAGTTTTGCCGTTGATCGCGGCATCCGTAAGCACCCGGGTGGTCTCTTGAAACGATGCGGCGGAGATGAACGACTCTGTGGTCAGTGAGGCCTTAGTAATACCCAACAGCAACCTAGTGTACGTCGCTACTTGTTTGCTCTCAGCGACCATCTGTTCATTCACTTCATCCAGGCGCGCGCCCTCCACCTGCTCACCGGGCAGAAGATAAGTGTCTCCTGGCTCATCGATGCGCACCTTTCGTAGCATCTGGCGAATAATCACCTCAATGTGTTTGTCGTTAATCTTGACCCCCTGAAGTCGATACACATCCTGGACTTCATTGACGATGTAGTTGGACAGAGCCTCGACCCCCAGAAGCTCAAGGATGTCGGATGCCACCAGCGCGCCCTCCACGATCACCTCTCCCTTGGCTACCATTTCACCTTCGAACACGGTGATGTGACGGCCCTTGGGTATCAGGTATTCATGGTCTTCTCCGTCTGCGTCGCGGATGATCAGCCGCTGCTTGCCCTTGGTCTCTTTGCCAAATGAGACCACACCGGTGTCGCCCGCCAGAGTGGCTGGATCTTTTGGTTTACGCGCCTCAAACAACTCGGCTACCCGCGGCAAACCGCCAGTGATATCTCTGGTCTTAGACGATTCCTGGGGAATCCTCGCGAGCACGTCACCGCCGCTCACTTTGGCACCATCTTCCACCATGACAATGGCCCCTGGTGGCATCAAATATCTAGCGGGGATATCTGTACCAGCGATGAACAAGTTATTGCCCTTCTGGTCCACCAAACTGATCATCGGACGAATATCCTGCGCCGCACCTCTGCGCTGTTTTGGATCCATGACCACATATGTGCTCAAACCGGTGTACTCGTCGGTCTGCTTATGTGCGGTCACACCATCCACAAGGTCAGTAAAGGTTACCTGACCGGCTACGTCCGTGATAATTGGATGCGTATGCGGATCCCAGCTCGCAACTAACTGACCCGCCTCGACCTCATCACCGCTCTTTACGTTGACAATCGCGCCGTAGGGAATCTTGTATCGCTCGCGGTCGGTGCCATGTACATCCTGGATCACCAACTCACCAGAGCGGGTCACCACAACATGCTTACCGCTAGAATTGTCCACAACCTTTACATTAGTAAAATGCACCTTACCGGTGGTCTTCACTTCAATATTGCTGACCGTGGCGGCGCGAGACGCGGCGCCACCAATGTGGAATGTGCGCATCGTCAGCTGGGTACCGGGCTCACCGATACTTTGCGCAGCGATGACACCAACCGCCTCCCCGCGATTAACCATGTGTCCTCGTCCCAGATCCCGCCCGTAGCACTTGGCACAAATTCCGTACCGAGTCTCACACGTGACAGGGGATCTGACATCGATCTGATTGATATTGTGTTCCTCGATCAGCGCTACCGCCTGTTCATCAATCACTTCACCTTCGCCGAGCAGTACTGAGCCATCCGCGGGGCTGACTACATCATTCACCGCGGTCCGACCAAGAATCCGATCCCTTATCGGGATCACGACTTCTCCACCTTGCACCAACGCTTGACGTGTTAAACCTTCCTTGGTACCACAATCAAAATCTGTCACCACCAAATCCTGGCAGACGTCCACCAAACGACGCGTTAAATACCCAGAATTTGCAGTCTTCAACGCGGTGTCAGCCAGACCCTTTCGTGCCCCATGGGTCGAAATAAAGTACTGCAGTACGTTCAACCCCTCTCGAAAGTTCGCGGTGATGGGCGTCTCGATGATGGATCCATCAGGTTTCGCCATCAGTCCACGCATTCCCGCAAGCTGGCGAATTTGTGCGTGACTGCCGCGGGCACCAGAGTCCGCCATCATGTAGATGGAGTTGAACGACTCCTGGTCAACCACCTTACCGGACGCATCCTTAACCTGATCAGTCCTTAGCTCGTCCATCATCGACTTAGCGACACGGTCACTGGTCCGCGTCCATATATCTACTACCTTGTTATATCGCTCGCCGTCGGTAAGTAGACCGGAGCTGTACTGTTGTTGGATGCTCTTCACCTCCTGCTCCGCCGTAGCCAAGATTTTCAGCTTCTCATCGGGGATTACCATGTCGTCGACACCGATGGAAATCCCCGCCTTGGCCGCATAGTGGAAGCCGGTATACATGAGCTGGTCAGCGAAGATTACCGTCTCCTTGAGGCCAACGTTGCGATAGCACAAGTTGATGATCTCGGAGATTGATTTCTTCTGCATCACCTGGTTGATCACCGAAAAGGGCAGACCCTTGGGCAGAATCTCTGACAAGAGCGCGCGACCAACGGTGGTATCGTAGAGCTTCAGCGTAACCTCATGTTCACCATGTTCATTGCGCAGCTCCTCTCTTATCCTGGCCTGAACCCTGGCGTGTAGGGATACAGAGTCTGTTGCGTACGCGCGGTGAACCTCTGCAACGTCAGCGAAACAACTCCCCTCTCCCTTTGCATTGATTTCCTCGCGGGTCAAATAATAAAGACCTAGCACAATATCCTGAGAGGGAACGATAATGGGCTCTCCATTCGCCGGCGAGAGTACATTATTGGTCGACATCATCAACGCCCGCGCCTCGAGTTGTGCTTCTACGGACAACGGAATATGCACCGCCATCTGGTCACCGTCGAAATCGGCGTTGTAAGGGGTACATACCAGCGGATGAAGCTGAATAGCCTTGCCCTCGATTAATATCGGCTCAAACGCCTGGATACCAAGTCGATGGAGCGTAGGAGCGCGGTTTAGCAACACAGGGTGTTCGCGAATCACCTCCTCCAAGATGTCCCACACTTCCGGGCTCTCCTGATCCACCATTTTCTTTGCCTGCTTTATGGTGGTGGCGATTCCTCGTAACTCCAGTTTGCTAAATATAAATGGCTTGAACAATTCAAGCGCCATCTTTTTCGGCAATCCGCATTGGTGTAGTTTCAAAGTGGGGCCCACCACGATGACGGAGCGTCCTGAGTAGTCGACACGCTTACCAAGAAGATTTTGCCGGAATCTTCCCTGTTTACCTTTGATCATGTCGGCCAACGATTTGAGTTGACGCTTGTTTGCTCCAGTTATCGCTTTGCCACGTCTTCCGTTATCTAATAACGCATCCGTGGCCTCCTGAAGCATTCGTTTCTCATTGCGGACTATGATGTCCGGAGCATTGAGATCCAGTAATCGTTTGAGGCGGTTATTGCGGTTGATGACGCGCCTGTATAAATCATTCAGGTCAGAGGTGGCGAATCGACCACCATCCAGCGGCACCAACGGCCTCAGATCCGGTGGCAATACCGGAAGTATTTCAAGAATCATCCACTCCGGCTTGTTACCGGAGTGAATAAAAGCCTCGATGACCTTCAGTCGCTTAGTCAGTTTTTTGATCTTAGTTTCAGAGGAAGTCTCTTTTAGCTCTTCGCGTAGCAAAGTCGCCTCGGTCTTAATATCGATCTTGCGTAACAGCTCGCGAATCGCCTCAGCTCCCATACGGGCATCGAACTCATCGCCATATTCCTCGATAGCATCCAAGTAAGCATCTTCGGTCAATAGCGTGCCTCGCTCCAGCGGAGTCATGCCAGGATCGATGACAACATAAGCCTCAAAGTACAGTACGCGCTCGATTTCCCGCACAGTCATATCCAAAATCAGACCTAACCGGGAGGGCAACGACTTAAGAAACCAAATATGGGCTACGGGACTGGCTAGCTCTATATGTCCCATGCGTTCACGACGCACTTTGGAGAGCGTTACCTCAACGCCACACTTCTCACAGATCACTCCTCTGTGCTTCAGGCGCTTGTATTTGCCGCATACGCACTCGTAGTCGTTGATCGGCCCGAACAACTTGGCACAAAACAGGCCATCACGCTCAGGTTTAAAGGTACGATAATTAATTGTTTCCGGCTTCTTTACTTCGCCGTAGGACCAGGAGCGAATCTTTTCTGGGGACGCGATTGCAATTCGTATCGCGTCGAAGTCATCCAACTTGCCTGGCTGCTTAAAAAGACTAAATAGGTCTCTCATTGCATCTCCTCGATAATCGGGAAATAGGGTCCACTGTTTGTCGAACTTTGACTATCTCTTGTGCCTGAGCTCAATATTCAGACCCAACGAGCGAATTTCCTTAATCAAAACGTTAAACGACTCCGGCATGCCAGCTTCCATATAGTGATCCCCACGCACGATGTTTTCATACATCTTGGTTCGGCCAGCGACATCATCGGATTTAACTGTCAACATTTCCTGCAGTGTGTAGGCAGCGCCATATGCCTCTAACGCCCAGACTTCCATCTCTCCAAAGCGCTGGCCACCGAATTGGGCTTTGCCCCCTAATGGTTGCTGAGTGATCAGACTGTAAGGACCGGTAGAACGGGCGTGCATCTTGTCATCGATCAAGTGATTGAGCTTAAGCATGTACATGTAACCGACGGTGATGGGTCGATCAAATGGTTCGCCGGATCTCCCGTCATAAAGAATAGCCTGACCATCTTCAGGCAACGCCGCGAGGCTCAACATACCCTTAATCTCCGACTCGGCAGCCCCATCAAAAACCGGTGTGGCCATGGGAACTCCGTTGGCGAGATTCTTAGCAAGCTCAAGCACCTCATCATCGTCCAATGAACTCAGCTCGTGCTTCTTGCTACCGTGCTGATAGATCTTATCCAGAAATTTTCGAATGGTAGGCGGCTTTTGCTGCTCCTTTATCAATTGCTCAATCTGCTTTCCTAGCTCATGGGCGGCCCAGCCCAAATGCGTCTCCAGGACCTGGCCAACATTCATGCGAGACGGTACGCCGAGGGGATTGAGCACGATGTCCACTGTAGTACCGTCCGCCATATACGGCATATCTTCCACCGGAACAATCTTGGAAATGACTCCTTTGTTGCCGTGACGGCCTGCCATTTTGTCTCCCGGTTGTAGTCGTCTTTTTACCGCAACAAACACCTTGACCATTTTCAGGACACCGGGAGCCAGATCATCGCCTGCCTCTAACTTGGCACGCTTCTCCTCAAATAAGGCATCGAACTCCTTACGCTGCGCCTCCAATTGGGTCCGAATATGCTCCAGATTTTGATTCACCTCTTCGTTACGCAGGCGAATATCGAACCAATTACCCCGTGACAGTTCGGTCAGGTGAGCCTTGGTTACTTTCTCCCCAGCCTTGAGGCCATCTGGCCCTCCCTCCGAGGTACGACCAGTGAGAAGCTTCTCGATCCGCGCATAGGTATCCTCTTCAACGATTCGAAACTGATCATCGAGATCCTTGCGAATCAAAGCGAGTTCCTGATCTTCATTCGCCTTAGCGCGGGCGTCCTTTTCCACCCCGTCACGCGTAAAGACCTGCACATCTATAACGATGCCCGACATACCCGATGGCATGCGCAGCGAGGTATCCTTCACATCCGACGCCTTCTCACCGAATATGGCTCGCAGTAGTTTTTCCTCGGGGGTAAGTTGAGTCTCGCCCTTGGGAGTGACCTTACCCACAAGCACATCGCTGGACGTCACTTCAGCGCCAACATACACAATGCCTGATTCATCGAGCTTCGAAAGTGCCGATTCACCGACATTCGGGATATCGCGCGTGATCTCTTCCGGTCCGAGCTTGGTATCGCGCGCCACGCACGACAACTCCTCAATGTGAATACTGGTATACACATCATCCTCAACCAGACGCTCCGATATCAGGATGGAGTCCTCAAAGTTGTAGCCATTCCACGGCATGAAGGCCACTAAGATGTTTCGGCCAAGGGCCAACTCGCCCATATCAGTAGACGGACCATCTGCCAGCACGTCGCCGTGTTCTATTTGATCCCCCGCTTTGACCAGAGGTCGTTGATTGATGGTGGTGTTTTGGTTGGAGCGCGTGTACTTAATCAGATTGTAAATGTCTACGCCAGGCTCGCCGGGCCTGGCTTCTTTATCGTTAACACGCACTACGATACGGCTAGCATCCACCGAATCCACTGCACCACCTCGTCTCGCCAATACCGTCACACCAGAGTCGGTGGCGACACTGCGCTCCATGCCGGTCCCGACCAAGGGCTTCTCAGCACGCACTACCGGGACAGCTTGGCGCTGCATATTCGAACCCATCAACGCTCGGTTAGCGTCATCGTGCTCTAAGAACGGAATGAGAGAGGCCGCCACGGAGACGATTTGGGATGGCGCTACATCAATGTATTGGACTTGATCCGGTGTAGACAGCATGAACTCATTCTGATGACGACACGAAACCAGCTCGTCGATTAACTTGCTTCGCTCATTCACCGTGGCGTTTGCCTGGGCGATAACAAATTTTCCCTCCTCAATGGCGGAGAGATATTCGATGTCATCAGTGACTCTGCCGTCCGCCACTTTACGATAAGGAGTCTCCAAGAACCCGTATTCATTCGAACGGGCGTAAACCGCAAGCGAGTTAATCAACCCGATGTTTGGCCCTTCCGGGGTCTCTATAGGACAAACACGTCCGTAATGCGTGGGGTGCACGTCCCGCACCTCAAAACCCGCACGCTCACGGGTTAACCCACCCGGACCGAGGGCCGAGACTCGGCGCTTGTGGGTAACCTCGGACAACGGATTTGTTTGATCCATGAACTGCGATAGCTGACTAGAGCCAAAAAACTCTTTCACTACTGCTGAAACTGGCTTCGCATTTATGAGATCTTGCGGAGTCAAGCCCTCAGTCTCCGCTATGCTCAGCCGTTCTTTAACTGCGCGCTCGACCCTGACTAACCCAACTCTGAATTGATTCTCCACCAGTTCACCAACCGAGCGCACACGTCTATTCCCCAGATTATCGATGTCATCGATTTCACCGCGTCCGTTCTTCAAGTCTATGAGGGTTTTTACAACATCGATGATATCCTGCTTGCTTAGTATTCCTGGTCCCTCGTCAGTTTCTCGGTTAAGGCGGCGATTGAATTTCATTCGACCGACGGCCGAAAGGTCGTACCTATCGACGTTAAAAAACAAATTGGTAAAAAGCGTCTGTGCCGCATCTTTAGTCGGCGGCTCCCCTGGACGCATCATTCGGTATATCTCAACCTGCGCCTCCAGCTCGTTTCGTGTTGAATCGATGCGCAGCGTCTCCGAAATGTATGGTCCGCGATCGAGATCGTTCGTATAGATCGTGTCAAACCGAGTGACGCCTCCTTCTATGAGATTTTTTAGAAGCTCCTCAGTAATAACATCGTTTGCCTCGGCCAATACTTCTCCGGTTTCTGTATTGATAAGATCATGGGCCAGAGTTCTTCCCACCACATGTATTTCAGGCACAACGATCTGGTCCAGTTTTACCTTCTCGAGCGCTCGCACGTGGCGAGCGGTAATGCGTCGATCTGCCTCAACGATTACGCTACCTTTGCTATTAGTGATATCGAAGTTGACCTGCTCGCCCCGCAGGCGCTGCGCGACCAGAGTCATACTGATCACTTCCCCATCAATAAAGAAATGATCATTTTCAAAGAACATCGCGAGGACTTCTTGGCCGCTAAATCCCAAGGCACGCAGCAGGATCGTCGCTGGTAACTTGCGTCTTCGGTCTATCCGAATGTACATCAAATCCTTGGGATCGAACTCAAGATCGAGCCATGAGCCGCGATAGGGAATGACCCGGGCAGAGAACAACAACTTGCCAGATGAATGGGTCTTGCCACGATCGTGGTCAAAGAACACACCGGGAGAACGATGCAACTGGGACACAATAACTCGTTCAGTACCGTTGATGACAAAAGTCCCGTTATCCGTCATCAAGGGCATCTCACCCATATAAACCTCCTGTTCCTTGACGTCCCTGACCGCTTTGCCGTCGCCTCCATCGTCCTTATTGAAAATAACCAGCCTCAATACCACTCGCAGAGGCGCCGAATAAATTAGCCCGCGTTGCTGACATTCCTTAACATCGAACGGCGGGGTTCCAAGCCGATAGCTAACGAATTCCAAAGAGGCGCTACCGTTGTAGCTTTCAATCGGAAAAACGGAC
>JAOTYS010000563.1 GCA_029861795.1 Gammaproteobacteria bacterium
TAGAGTCTTCTTTCCATGTTCGGAACAAGGCATAACCCCCCCTAGTTTTGGATTAGTGAGACCGCGCGCGCGAAGATCCCGTTCGCTCGTCGCAACGTAGAAGTTTGATCACAAAATTTGCCCATTACCCTTCGTCGAACCGTTTATCGGCAGCTGCGGCACTAAACAAGCTCTTAACTTATCCTTATTTTATACATGTAGTACCCATAAAGTGCTTCAGAGGAGCAAAATATAATGTCTGTATCGCTACGAGAAAATGGAACCATCGCACCACCCAACTTGCCACACCTTCGGGGTGCGGCGAATCAACATCAGCCGTCTCCCGGTAGAAGTCAACCAGAACGCCTTTTCGATACTTATTTTGACAAGAGTTGCGGCGTTCATTGGATCACGCTGAAGTCAGGCCGGACCACAAGGATGACTTATCGCCTCGTTCAGGCCTTGCGCCAAGAACAGATGGAAATGGAACGTCGGATACGCGCCGATCTTGGCAAGGGGCAACAAAACGAAGTTCGATTCCAAGTGCTCTCGTCTGGGCATCCTGGAGTGTTTAATCTAGGTGGAGACCTAGATTATATCTCCAAGCTAATCAAATCCCGAGACCGAGAGTCTTTAGTCGAATTTGGTCGGCTATGTATTGACCTCGTTTACAAGAACGCGACAAATTACAATTGTCCGGTTACAACGATCTCTCTGGTTCGAGGTACTGCATTGGGCGGAGGGTTTGAGGCCGCGTTGTCGGCCAATGTCTTGGTCGCTGAACGACAGAGCAAGATGGGTCTGCCGGAAGTCATGTTCAATATGTTTCCCGGAATGGGCGCTTACCAATTACTGACACAACGCTTAGCCCCAGTCCAAGCCCAACGTCTCATTCAGAGTGGGCGGACCTATACCGCTGATGAACTATATGAACTGGGCATCGTTGATATACTGACCGAAGAGGGAAAAGGAGAACAAGCGGTATGGGACTACATTCGTCGTCACCAAAAACAATCTAAGGGTGAATGGGGACTAAGGAGGGTGATGTTGTCATCTGGTTCGATCCGCTACGAAGAATTATTGGAGTCTATTGAAATTTGGGCGGACACCGCTCTTAGCCTTGACGATGCGGATTTGAAGCACATGGATTTTCTCGTGCGAGCTCAACGCACCAGGGGAATCGAAGGCTGATTCCCCCTATTGCCGCACAGGGATGTGCGGCTAGGAATATGCCTCCACCAATGAGCCTCCCGCCCCGCCAACCTAACCAACCCGAAATGCAAACAAAAGATAAATAAATCGGGGCAGTACGGGCTTTTTGTCGCGAAATTTCGTAAGATGGCGCTCTAAAAGGGGAAAGCTGTCACATAGCGGGGGGTGATCCGCGGCATGAGCAAATCCAATCTAAGAATTGTCCGATACGAAGAGCGGGAATCGGATTCCGACCTCGTCCGTATACTCATTGTGGACGATGTCCCAACTAACCGTGCGGTTATTAAATCGTTGCTCGCACGGCCTTCCTACGAATTTACAGAAGCCTCTGACGGGGAAGAGGCCTTGCGCTGCATCGCCGAAACGCGATTTGACTTGGTGATTCTCGATGTTCTAATGCCCGGAATAAACGGGCTGGAAGTGCTGAGGATTATTCGCGAAGAATATACCGAAACTGAGCTCCCCGTTCTGATGCTTACAGTCAAGGACGATATCGACGACGTAGTCAAAGCGCTAAAACTCGGGGCTAACGACTACGTAACCCGACCAATCGATTATGCTATTTTGGCGGCACGCATAAACAACCACATATCATTCAAGCGGGCGCAAGATACTATTCGCGAAGCACAGGCTGCTCTTGAGCAACGTATTGCGGAGCGCACTTACGAACTTCTTCAAGCTAATAACGCGTTGCGGGCTGAAGTAAATGAGCGCAGAAATGCCGAAGAAAAGGCTCGCCGTAGTCATGACCGATATCGAACTCTGTACGACGGTACGCCTTCGATGTTCTTTACCTTAAATCGTGCCGGAACCGTGCTTTCTGCTAACCGCTTCGGCTCAGAGCAACTCGGATACGCGGTAGAGGATTTAGTAGGTACGCGAGCGGTCGAACTGTTTGAATGCGAAGCACAATTTGATGGCGGTGAACAACTATCGATATGCAACCAAATCGAGAAATGTTTTCAAGAATCAGGAGCCGTGCATCGATGGGAGGGTTGCCAAAAGAGCAAGAACGGAACGCCCGTTTGGGTGCGCATCACAGCGCGGACCATCGACCATGAAGACAACTCTGACAAAGCATTGCTTATGGTGTGCGAAGACATCACCGAAGCGCACAATTTATCCAAAGAACTGTCGCACCAAGCGAGCCATGATTCTTTAACCGGCCTCGTCAATCGAGGCGAATTCGAGCTCCGGCTCCAACACATTCTAGGATTGGCGCGGAAAGAGAACTCTTCCCACGCGCTTTGCTACATGGATCTGGATCAGTTCAAAATCATTAATGATACCTGCGGTCACGTGGCCGGCGATGAATTACTACGCCAGCTGGGGGATCTGCTGCAGCGATGTGTCCGCCAGCAAGACACTGTCGCACGGCTGGGAGGCGACGAGTTCGCGGTTTTAGTAACTCACTGTAATCTAGACCAAGCCACGACGGTAGCGAACGAATTGCGGCGCGTGTTAGAGGATTTTCGATTTGCGTGGGGAGAGCGGACCTTCAGCATTGCCGCCAGCATAGGCTTGGTGCCAATCACCCAAACTACAGACAGCATCACCGGGCTGCTGAGCGCCGCGGACACCGCCTGCTATGCAGCGAAGGATGAGGGACGTAACCGGATTCACATTTATCAGGAGGATGATGAGGAGCTCGTGAGGCGATATGGCGAAATGGAGTGGGTAAGCAGAATCGATAGCGCGCTTGAATCCGACCGTTTCCAGTTCTATTTCCAGGAAATTGCCCGAGTTGATCAAGAGCAAGTTCCCCACAATGGGCACTACGAATTGCTGCTGCGAATGGAGGACGAGTCCGGAAACCTGGTACGCCCCGAGGTATTCCTTCCCGCCGTGGAGCGATTCAAGCATTCGGTTAAGC
>JAOTYS010000564.1 GCA_029861795.1 Gammaproteobacteria bacterium
TGCGATCCAGCTGTGCCACTTTCTCTCCGTCGAACGCGGAGGTGTCATTGCGAAAATGTAAGATCAATCGGTCAGAATCATCCGTCAAAAAGACCGACTTCGCCTTACCCGAGTAAAGCTGTTCCTTTTTATCCATACCCGCGTTGGTTCTCCCCAAACGGCAACTCTAGTTCCGCTAAATCACTAGCGGTCTTGGACCACCCGCCCAGCACGGCCGTCCTCAATACTGCAACACGTCGAACAATCTACTGAGCAAATGCTTCGCGCCTTTGGATTTGTCGGGGACGCCGGTCTCGTCGAGAATCATGACATTGGTGCCGCGCTCCACCGGATCCAACTTGACCTGATACTCACCAACCGCTCGTTTTTTTCGAAACTCTACTTGATAGATTCCTTGATCGCGATCCGTGTCCAGCACCTCGGCACCGATTTCATTGATGGAGTACCCGACGTTTGCCCAAGCCTGATCAAATGTGTCCGGCAGCTTCACCACGGTGTGACCACCCGGCCCACGCTCCATGAACACCAATCCGACTGCAGGCTGTGGACCCAATGCCAGGGCCAATTGTTCGGCGTCCTCCTCAGCCAATGACGCGGTCTGGCTTTGACCCGGCAACGGCACTATTGTAATCGTATCTCCGTCAGGTCCTGCCTTCATCTGCAAATAGACCGCCGCCAGGATCTGTTCGCCGATTAATGTTTGGTCGAATTCGCCATTCACGTTGCGCACCGAGACCTCCACGGCCGAGTCTGCTTGATCCAGTCTCACTTGAAAGCGACCAACTTCCAGGATGGTGGCACCTTTGAACTCTGGTTTTCCAAAAAACCTACTGATCAATCCTCGCTTTTGTTTGGCGGTCTGCTGCGCTTCAGCCAATCCGTGCTGCAAGTAATAGATCCCGAGCTCAGGGTCTTGACCGGTGATGTCAAGATTGGTTCGCTCCAAAGCAGCCCTCACCGCAGTCCACACCCAGGCGTACTCGCCGTACGCTCGAATGGTTTCAATACCATCCTTTTCATCTTTAAGTACCAGTAGCTCCTCATCTCCATCTTGGGTCGCATCGCCGCTTGCGGTCTTATTACGCCGGGCGGTGGTCGGAACTGTATAGGTTTCATCTGTCCCTGGAGGCAATAGATCGGGAGGAACTTCCAGTGCGGGCACTAGCTGGGTATCTTGGTAATCCGTCTGCTTGCTCTCGCGGGACTTGAACATACCGCAAGCCGAAAGCGCAGCCACCGCTAACGCTATCACAAGAGATTGGATCCATTGTGAAGTCCTCATAAGTATTCGCTTTAACCCATTTAGGTTGCAAACATCTCTAGGTATCAGTCGGTATCACGCCGTGGGAAGACGAAGTAACCTGTCAATGCACCGACTCATATCCGCCCGCGAGCGCCTTAGAGTATACCCGCTTCACCCATGGCCCGGCTCACTGTATCGTGATAAGCAGCTGCCAAAGGGGTCATGGGCAACCGAATGCCACCCCCAATCATCCCCATCTGCTGCAATGCCCATTTCACCGGGATGGGATTGGCCTCTACGAACAACCCTTTATGCAACGGCATCAGGCGTGCGTTGAGTTCCCGTGCCTCGTCTTTTGAGCCGTCAAGCGCGAGAGTGCACATCTGCTGCATGGCTGCAGGTGCAACATTCGCGGTAACGGAGATATCCCCGCGGCCACCCTCAAGAATGAGGTCCAACGCGGTCGCATCATCACCGGAATAGATTTCGAACTCGTCATCACAGCGCCGGATCAGGTCCTCAACCCGGCCGATATCACCGGTAGCATCTTTGATTCCAATAATGTTGGGGACCTTTGCCAGGCGGGCCACAGTCTCGTTGTTCATATCGCAGGCGGTGCGTCCTGGAACGTTATACAAGATCTGCGGGATCGGTACTGCGTCTGCAACCGCCTTGAAGTGCAGATACAGCCCCTCCTGGGTCGGCTTGTTGTAGTACGGAGTCACTAACAGACAAGCGTCAGCACCTACCTCATGCGCACGCCGAGTCAGATGGATCGCTTCAGCGGTCGCGTTCGCGCCTGTACCGGCAATGATTGGGATGCGGCCCGCTGCGTACTGCAGGGTGAGCCGGATAACTTCAACATGCTCCTCCGGGTCAAGCGTAGCCGACTCACCACTGGTCCCAACGGAGATAATCGCACTGGTACCGTGCTCGACATGAAACTCGACTAGCCGCTTGAGTGCCGCCTGGTCAACTGCACCGTCTTCGTGCATTGGCGTAACCAGTGCAACCATGCTCCCCTGAAACATTGGTGGTCCCTAATCCGAGCATCCGCAAAGGGACGATGGTACTTTCCCATCCCAGTGATGACAAGGTAATGTACTACCAACCGCAGTCACGCGCTGGGACAGGCGTGGGTTTTTGAAAATACGCTAGCACAACTTTACATCGCTGATGATTTGCCACGACGGATCGTCTTTCCTCGCACCGAAGTACCTATCACTGCTAAAAGCCGAAGTAAGGCCGAGTCACCTGGTGGTCTTCCACGAAGTCGGCGATGAACTTCCCAGAGCACCATGACCGATGAGTGTCGAAACGGTGATAGCGGTTATTTGGATATGGCTACGCACTCGACCTTGAGCTTCGCGCTCGCGATTTTACGCCTGTGAGTTGCATTGCAAGACCAACTTGAGCATTCCGCTTCATCGCTACCGGCCATCCCAGTCCCTCCGGCGCCGCTTGGTCCGGCGCGCAGTTTGATGTATCCGGATCGATTAGCCCTGTGGTGTGCCATTATCGCTGATTGGACCAACCGGTATTAATTGGCCCGTCGTGCCCTATTAGCGCTGATTGACCCAAAATGAAAGAGGTCCCCCTATGCTTGGAAATCCAACATATTGCGCCTGAGTACGACTAGATACTCAATATATTGGGTTGACGACCCCGGGTCATGGGCTTAACATCCGGCTTAATCGCCACCAGTAAGAGGCCGTTGGCTGGTCTATCTTCAAACAAGAACCTTAAAGAGAGAAAGCCCATGCGCTGTCGGCACTGCCACTCGGTAATGGAACAAACGGGAGAACAGACCA
>JAOTYS010000565.1 GCA_029861795.1 Gammaproteobacteria bacterium
ATGTGGCTTTGTGGAATTGACCTTTGGTGGTCGCAATGGGACGTTTTCCCTGATAATTGCTCCCTGCTCATCGATCACCGACATTCTGGAGAAAGCCGAGACCACGGAAGCATCCTCGTCAAGAACCTCTACACATCTCTCCAGAAAATTTGGCGCTACCTCATCATCATGCGCCTGCCACTTGAAATAGTGACCCGAGCACAACTCGAAAGCACGGTTGAAATTCCTCGAGGCACCGATATTCGTTTGATTGCGGTGATAGGAGACACGCTGATCTTGTGCTGCATAGCTTCGGCAGATATCTTCCGTCCCATCGGTGGAGGCATTGTCTGAGATGATGAGTTCAAAGTCTTCGAAGGACTGAGCCAGTGTGGTTTCAATCGCCCGGCCGACAAGGGCCTCCCCTTCATAAACCGGAAGGGCGATGCTGACACGGGGTTTGCGATTGCTCATCTAGCCTCCTAGACCTAGTATAGACGATTCGAGCGACGTGAGTGGCGCATACGTAATGCACTCAATAGTACATTTTAGACCACGAGCAGGTAATCGGTGTCCCAAATAAGGCGCTAAGGGTTGCTGCTTGGCACTGATATGTAACGCCTAATTGATAAAGTACCGCATTTTAAACTACCGCGGCTGATTCAAGAATCCCTCTATGCTCCTCCGTAACAACATTTTACATTCCACCAGTTGGTCTGTGCACTCACTTCCCGTTGTCAGAGGGCGATCTAATGGGTCGGTTGTGAGCGTATCTGCGAATGGGATCGTTTTCGCGTTTGGTGTATTGCGCTACGTTCTTGCGTACCGGCAACGTTCGAAAGTTGTACTTTAGGCGATACCAATAGTAGGGGAGTATTCTACGCCATCCTTTTCTAAACATCCGGCCACTCGTCAGCACAGTGAGTTGTCGGTTGCCGGAGTAAGTTACACGATGACCGGCCTTTTTGAACGTTGGTCCCACATTCATCTCGTCAGCGAGCATGCCATCATCGTACAACTTGAGCATGGTGTCACGATTTGCTGCGTAATTGCTCCCACGTGTTGTCGGGATGCTCAACAAAGTTCGTTTAACCCAGCGCGAACAATGGTGAACGGCGAAGCGGACACGAATTGACAGCGCATCTGGAAGATCATAGTAGTCAACGTGCGTGTATGCTGCGTGTGCACCTTCGCGGAACCGCTCGACGTACCAGTCAAGCAAGGCAGTCGGGTTAGGAATCTGGACATCGGCATCAAAAAGAATAACGAAATCCGACCTTGCTTCACGAATACCTGGGATACGCGCGGTAAATCCTGCTGCTTGGCCCGGACGACGGACGTTGGGAATACTTACGACGCGAATTCCTAATTCCTCATATTTACGAATGATGTCTGTGGGGGGGTCATCTTCGGGGTAGTTGTTCACAACAAAAATCAACTCGAAACAATTCGAGCCATCATAAGCGCCAAGATCAGCCGCAACACGCAGCGCGTTATCCAAGTCTCCCTGCGCGTTGACAGGAACTACTATGGATCCATCCAATGACGACTGCGCATTGTTTCGCAGTCGGGTGATCCCACTGCGAAGGCGGTCACGTGTGTCCGTATCGGTAACTTGCACCCTAAGAACCTTCCCTAAGGTTGAGACTGTCCTGGTTCGTAGTACCTACTCCCAATCTTCCAATGCCAGAAACTCAGTCCATGTCGACGAAAACCTGCTCGCCGTTATTGATCGCCTGCAGGATCATTTCCGAGATCTCTGGCCTCATGAACCATGAGGGCGGAGCTTCCTTGCGTTCGAACATTTGCCTGGCGGTGGAGCCGCTGATCGCCAGTCTATCCTCTTCCCGGTAGGAATCCCCAGTTTTGTGGACGTAGTCCTTGGCCGACTTGGAATAGAACACTTCTTCAAACTTCACCACTTTGATTCCAATGTCAGGAAACTGATCGAAGACTTTGTGAGAGGCGTCAGGATCGTAGTAATTGCTAACGCCGGTGTGGTCTCTGCCAACAATGAAGTGACTGCATCCAAAGTTCTTGCGGCATAACGCGGTAAACAACGCCTCGCGTGGGCCGGCATATCTCGAGAACGTTGAAAAGGCCGCGAGGACGACTTTGTCACTCGGGTAGAAGTTTTCCAGCATTGTGACGTAGCTTTGGACGATATACTTTGTGGCGAAATCACCTGGTTTCTTTCCCCCAACAACCGGATGAACGAAAAGACCGTCGCAGTTTTCACTCTCAATGGCGCTTCGTTGTATAAACTCATGCGCTCTGTGAATAACGTTGCGAGTATGAAACCCGAGGACGTGGGTCCACCCTCGTTCTTCAAAAAGCCGACGCACCTGCTTAGGACTCAGCTCATACTCTTTGGTCACCGAGGACCTGCGTTTGACGAGATCGAGTTTACCGGCGAGGAGAATCGGATTCATGGCCATCATCATTTGGACACCCGGATGTTGGTCGCTGTCGGTGCCGTACAATTGAATAGCAGCCTTGCCCTTGTCGAATGAATACTTCTCTTCAAGGTGAAGCAGAGCGACGACATCGCCCTCACTATCCACAAGCGCCACTTGCTCGCCGACGCAAAGAGTTTCCGCCACCTCCTTGGAGACATCGAGGACGATCGGGATTGGCCAGACCGTACCGTCCGAGAGCCTCATATCGCTCAAAACGCAGTGAAAGTCGATCTTGGTCATGAATCCCTCGAGTGGGCTGTACGTACCCGTCGCCAGCTGCTCCACCTCCATCTGGCTTTTTTGGTCTAACACAACCCTGTTGAGGGATTTCAAGTAGCTGTGATCATAAGGTTCACGCAAGAATCGGTTCACCAAATTACCGCCATGGGGCGCCACGAGTGTCGATGTAGCCTTGAGATCGAGAAGATAATTCGAAGCCTCGAGATCTTTAACCAACGGATGGACGGTGTGGCGGGTTTGGCCCGGGGCAACGACGGATTCGGCATGGCTGATCAATCGATTCAACATGTTGATGCATTCCATGGCATGCTTGCCGATGGCTGTTTCCGACGCCAGCGTGAGTCCAGCGGCGCCGTCTAGCAGAGGGTTG
>JAOTYS010000112.1 GCA_029861795.1 Gammaproteobacteria bacterium
TCCGTCACTCCTTTGCCGGCTCCTGGCAAGGTCATCAACTGGCGATATCCGACCTCGGGGCGGCGCAACAGCCCCAGCAGATTTTGCTCGCGCTGCAAGGGTTGCCCCAGCACCCTACGGACCTCGCTATCATCCACCGACTCGGGGCTGAGCCAGGTGTCACGCAGACGCTGCTGCTCGCGCTCAACGGCCTCCCGCTTGGCGCAGAATGCCCGCCAACGCTCGCCGTCTACCAATCCGTGCGCATGACCGATTTCGGTAAGCCGCAGATCCGCATTGTCTTCGCGCAACAACAGACGATATTCAGCGCGGGAAGTGAACATACGGTAAGGTTCATCAGCTCCACTGGTGATCAGGTCATCGATCAGTACGCCTAGATAGGCTTGATCCCTGCGGGGCCACCAGGGCTCCCGCCCTTGCACTTTGAGCGCCGCATTCATGCCGGCGATTAATCCCTGTCCGGCGGCCTCCTCATAGCCAGTCGTCCCGTTGATCTGACCCGCCAAAAACAGGTCATCGAGGTGTTGAGTTTCAAGGCTCGGCTTCAGTCCTCTGGGGTCGATGAAGTCGTACTCAATGGCATAGCCAGGCCGGGTAATGCGCGCACGCTCAAATCCCCTGATGCTGCGCACCAACTCCCACTGCACATCAAAAGGCAAGCTTGTAGAAATTCCGTTGGGATAAACCTCCGTGGTGTGCAAACCTTCGGGTTCGACAAAGATCTGATGTGAGTCCTTGTCGGCAAACCGCACCACCTTATCTTCGATAGAAGGGCAATAACGCGGCCCCACTCCGCCAATAGCGCCGCTGTACAACGGTGAGCGATGCAATGCTTCACCGATGATGTCGTGTGTGGCCTTATTAGTATGGGTAATATGGCAGGGGACCTGTCGAGGGTGTTCGCTGCGATCACCCATGTACGAGAATACTGGAGGCGGCGTGTCGCCGGGCTGCATTGTCATCACCGTGTAGTCGATGCTGCGCCCATCAAGTCGGGGCGGCGTCCCGGTCTTCAACCGACTCACTTGGAACGGTAGCTGGCGAAGGCGTGCCGCCAAGGCCTTCGCCGGCGCATCACCGGCACGGCCGCCTTCATACTGGCACTCACCCACATGAATTTGGCCTGCCAAGAAAGTCCCTGTGGTCAATACCACCGCCCGAGCGCGAAACCTGAGTCCCATTTTGGCCACCACACCGCTCACCCGGTCGGACTCAATCAGTAAATCATCGACCGTTTGCTGGAACACGGTCAGGCCCGGTTGGGTCTCAACCGACTGACGTATGGCACTTTTATACAGTGCGCGGTCGGCCTGAGCCCGGGTGGCTCTGACCGCAGGACCCTTGCGCGAGTTTAATACTCTAAACTGGATCCCTGATCGATCGATGGCCCGCGCCATCACTCCGCCAAGCGCATCGATCTCTTTAACAATGTGACCCTTACCGATGCCACCAATCGCGGGATTACAAGACATCTGACCTATGGTTTCGATGTTATCGGTCAACATCAGCGTCTCACAGCCCATACGCGCCGCGGCCAAAGCGGCCTCTGTGCCAGCATGGCCACCTCCCACCACAATCACATCGAAGTCCTCCGGGTAATGCACCTTATAGCCTTCCTAAGAGTCGGTCGGGCGAATCATAAACTCCGTCGCCACCAAAATAAACGTTTCCCTAAGTGTGTGTGCCTCACTGCGCCGGGCAAATGGACAGGCTACAATTACAGTCGGGACAGGGGGACAATCTAATGAGTGATCGGCAAGCACAAAAAATGGACGCTACCGTCAAACCCATGACCGACACGAAACAGCAGCTACGCTTGTTGGAACGTGCGCTCAGCGAGGTCAACAAAGTCATTCTCGGCAAAGAACGACAAGTTCGCCTGGCGATGTGTTGTCTGTTGGCCCGCGGGCATTTGCTGATCGAGGACATGCCTGGCGTGGGCAAGACAACGCTTGCGCAGATTCTGGCCAGGATATTAGGACTCGATTTTAAGCGGGTGCAGTTCACCAGCGATCTGCTCCCAGCGGATCTAATCGGCGTATCCATCTTCGACAGCAACAGCCACAGCTTTCGTTTCCACCCCGGTCCAATCTTCGCCTCGGTGGTGCTAGCCGATGAGATCAACCGCGCCACCCCTAAGGCTCAGAGCGCGCTGCTCGAGGCCATGGAAGAACGCCAAATCACCGCCGAAGGTACTACGTATCAACTGCCCGAGCCCTTCTACGTGATCGCCACGCAGAATCCCCGTCACCAAGTGGGGACGTTTCCCTTACCGGAATCACAATTAGACCGGTTTTTGATGCGGATCGATATTGGTTATCCGGACCGGGTAGCAGAGCGCAACTTGCTAAAAGTGGGTGACCGGCGACAAATGCTACAACACATCGACCCCGTGCTGGATGCAACTTCGCTGGTAGGTCTACAGCGCAGGGTAAACAGAGTTCAATCTAGCGATGCGTTGCTGGACTACATTCAGGATCTACTAGCAGCGACACGCCAATCGCATTCGATTCGCGTCGGCTTGTCTCCTAGGGCTGGGCTCGCATTGGCCCAATGCGCACGCGCCTGGGCGATGCTAGCGGACCGCGACATGGTTCTGCCTGAGGATATCCAGGCTGTGGCGCCAAGTGTAATTGGCCATAGATTGCAGCCGACCGATGACAGCGTGACCGGATCGCAACAAGTGGTGGAGCGACTCATTCAGTCGGTGGCAATCCCGTGAGCGACGCGCTGTCCGACGGCTCGGCGATTGCGCTGGGACGTCGACAGCTTTACATGTTGCCGACTCGCCACGGCATCATGTTCTCCCTCGTCTTGGCAACGATGTTGTTGGCGGCGGTGAACTATCACAATGGCCTGGCATATCTATTTACTTTCCTGCTCTGTTCCATGGCCCTTGTGTCAATGCTTTACACACACCGCAATCTCTCCGGCCTGCGCCTACGCGCGGGCAACTGTGCGTCAGTATTTGCAGGCCAAGACGCAAGCTTCGAGGTATGGCTCCACAATCCCAGCCACTGGTTTCGCCCAGCGGTATGGCTGCATGCGAATGGGGAAGCACAAAGAATCGACCTAGCCCCAAGGGAAACGGTGCGGGCGTTGGTCATTTTTCGTACTACAAAACGTGGTTGCCTGAAGCCACCGCCGATTACACTGTCAACCACGTTCCCTTTGGCCTTGCTGTATTCGTGGTCAAAACGTATGGAGCTGGACAATCGCTGCCTAGTCTATCCGGAGATGGGTCTGGAGCGGCTGCTTCCCTCTCCAGCCGATGGCGACCGCCCGCGTTTCGATGGCCGCCGATCCGAAGGAGATGACTTCGCGGGCTTACGCGAGTATCGACTGGGCGACCCACCAGGACACGTCCATTGGAAGACTGCAGCCCGTAGCCAAGGCCTTCACACCAAGCAGTTTGCGGGTCACGGCGGCGGTACGATATGGCTCGAGTGGGACGCGCTGGTTGGATTGGATGTAGAAGCCAGGCTAAGTCTACTGTGCCGCTGGGTAGTAGACGCAGACGCGGCAGGTCTGCGCTATGGGTTGCGCATTCCGAACACTACGGTTAAGCCACAACACGATGTGGAACATCGACATCGCTGTTTAAGCGCACTCGCGTTGTACGGGATTAGCGATGTTCAATAGCGTACAACCTCCCGAACACGTACCTGATACTGCTGCCCTCAATTGGTTGCTCGCGAGCAGCACACTGATAGTAGCGCTGCACGCACAACATCTGCCGAGCTGGCTTTGCCTAATCGCTGCATGTTTGATCGCGTGGCGTTATTTGTCCGCGAACCACGCCTGGTATCTGCCGGGTCGTTGGGTGCGCATCGTTATCGCGATAGCGCTTTGCGTGGTCGTGCTAAAGCACTTCGGGACCTTGTTAGGGAGAGGTCCAGGCATTGCGTTGGTCACTGCGTTGATGACGCTAAAGTTGCTGGAACTGAGGCGGTTACGTGATTTCACCTTCGTCATATTTCTACTCTATTTTCTGTGTCTCGCGGCATTTCTTTACTCGCAATCATTCTGGGTGGCGGGTTACGCCGTAGCGATTGCGCTGATCACTACCATTAGTCTGATTCGCATCACCCAGCCGCTGGCAATGCCCACTAGATACGTGTGGAGCTTAAGCCTGGGCCTGTTGCTGAAAGCCGTGCCATTGATGTTGGTAATGTACTTTCTGTTCCCGCGCATCCAAGGCACGTTATGGGGACTGCCGGTGGATGCCTATAGCGGTATGACTGGCCTCACCGACACCGTGACGCCGGGGGCCATTAATCAACTACTAGGCAGTGACGAGATCGCATTCCGCGTTAAGTTTGACGGCGAACCCCCTGCCAACCGAGACCTGTACTGGCGCGCTTTAGTTTTGGCGGACACCGACGGCGTCACATGGACTCGTTCCAGCAACTCCCATTTGATCATCGATTCCCTAGACTATCAGCCTATAGGCGATAGCGTTTCATATGCCATTACTCTGGAGCCTCACGATCAACCTTGGCTCATCGCCTTGGATCTTCCTGCATCGGTTCCAGTCGATGCCCGAGCAAAACGCGGATTTGTGCTGGTTCGCCGCAGGGCGGTGCGAGAACGAATTCGTTACCAACTGCACTCCTACCCAAACTATGATACCGGTGAGCTAGCCATGGCAGAGCGGCGTGAGGCGCTGTCACTGCCAGAGACTCTCAGCCCGCGCGTGAAGACGCTGGTGACGACATGGCAAAGTCAGTACGGCGAACCCGGCAGCATCGTGGCGGCAGCACTAAACCATTTCAACCAGCAAGAGTTTTTATACACGTTGACGCCTCCGCTGCTCGGGGATGATCCCGTCGATGAATTCTTGTTTGATACTCGCAAGGGTTACTGCGAACACTTCGCGTCCGCATTTGTCACTTTGATGCGTGCGGCAGGCATTCCAAGCCGCATGGTAATCGGGTACCAGGGCGGTGAACTAAATACCCTAGCCGACTATATGATCGTGCGCCAATCCGATGCCCACGCCTGGGCCGAGGTCTGGATCGCCGGACGGGGATGGGTGCGTGTAGACCCTACTGGCGCTGTCGCACCAGAGCGAATCGAACTAGGCGTGGAAGCTATCCTGCGCTTGGTTGCCCGGGGTTCCTCCATTGGGCGGCTAACACCCGATGCAATCCTGGGCGCTATCCGACCCGGCTGGACGGAGCATTATTGGCGCGGTCTGCTGCACGGCTGGGACGCAATGAACAACGTGTGGAACCGCTGGGTTTTGGATTATGGGCCTGATAGCCAACGTCAGTTACTGCAGCGACTCGGCTTTGACACCCCATCATGGACTCAGATGGCCGCAACCTTAGCCGCGGCAGTCGCGCTGGTGTTTTTACTGCTTACCGCCCTGATCTTGCGAAATCAGCGTCCGGATCCGGCGTTGGCATGGTATCAACGGTTTTGTCGCAAGCTCACGCGGGTAGGACTACACCGCGCTGAATATGAAGGTCCCATAGATTTCGCCGCCCGGGCGAGCCGGGCGCTCCCTTCGCTTGCAACCGAGGTACGAGCGATCACCGATTTGTATGTAGCGATACGCTACGCTGACAGAAGTGGCATAGCTGCGCAAGCGGAGTTAAAGCGCAGGGTGCAACAACTGCGTGTGAGCCATGCGATGGTCACAACATCCTCCGCCTAGAACAGGGAATTTGTCACTCGCCATCCCCCCGGTCATTGATAGTAGTAGTCGTAACGGTTGAGGATATCGTGAGTAAAGCTCCAGGCCTCGTTGTAGGATAATCCACTGTCCTCAGGAATGATGATCTTGGTGTACAAACGACCCCTGTGCTTGACCTTCAATGCATCGAGCCGGCTATAGAGTTCTTTTGTGGCTACATTCCTATATTCGCTCTGCCCAGGCTCACGAAGCTCGAGAACGAAATTTGCTCCGCTTTTTCTGTAGCGAATCTCCACGACCTCACGACCAGCAGCGGTACGGGCCGGTCGCACTAAGCGATCATACTTTTCCTTCAGAACCGTGTATTCGCTGCGTAGTGTAGCGAGCGCCGCGTCCCCGCCTACCACCTCGCTGCGCAGCGTGCTCACCTCTGATGCTTTCTCGTCGTACGCGTCGCTTAATGTGGCCAGCTCTCGTTTGATCTCATCGAGAAGCGCCTTAAGCTTGACCTGCTCGGCACTCAATTGTTCCTTGTCGGCAACTAGCGTCCGCCTCTCTGCGCTGAGGGTTTCCTTCTCTGCCGCTAGCGCTTGCGCCGAGCGCAGCAAACGCTCTAGCTCCTGTTGATCTTGCTGCGCCTGGGTGCGTAACTCGCTTAAGTCTGATGCTGTTTGCTGGTAACTCTGGCGCAAGCTTGTGAGCTCTTGTTGTAGGCCCGCGCTCTGCTGTTGCGACGCCGCATAGCTCGCCTCCAGTTCTCTCTGTAATTCGCTAAGCGCACTATGGACTTGCGTCAAGCTCTGGAGTTCGGCGGTCAGTGTTTGTTTCTCCGAGACCTCGCTTTCCAACCTCCCTGTTAAAGACTCATTGCGACGCTCTAGTTCCTCGCGCTCCGCCTGCAAAGCAGCAACCTGCTGGCTGCGTTCGCCTAAAGATTGCGTCGCAGTATCGCGTTCCTCCTCGGTGCGTAACATCTGCACGCGTAGTTCGCTTAGCCGATGCTCCATCTCATCCAAACGCCATGCGAGGCTCTCCCTTTGAACCGCTGTACTACGCGCGATCTCTGCGGCCTCTCGTTCCGCCTCCATGGTCTTGCGTAACTGATCCACAAGTTCGACGTTGCGAATCAAGATAAACACCAACGCCATCAGAAATATCATGACTATCACAGTCATGATATCCGTAAACGATGGCCATATTGTCTCGTCGGCACGCCCACCCTGGGCGTCCATTCTTAAATCGACAAAACCATCAATTGGGTTCAACGCTCTTCGTCTCTAAGCAAGCGGACGGTAACAGCCAATCAAGGTTCTTCTTCAGGAAGGCGAAACCCTTCTCTGAGTAGCCGGCGCGTTCGGTCCATATTCATATCCACCAACTCCAATGCATTTTGCACACCCCCGAGCTTTGCTCCGGACTCACGAAATCCATCGTCTAGTAGCTGACCGATTTGTTCCAGCCCGACCCCAGAAATTTCCTGGTCGCGTCGAAAATCGCGCAACACACTCTCGAGGTTATTGGCTGATTCAGCAAATCGCTCATGAGCCTGCTCGATACGCTCCATCAGTCCAGTGGCCGCGCGCACCAGGTCTGAGAAATCGACCAACACGCTTTCTGGTTGCGCTACGAACCTGGGTACCAGGTATGTCGCGGTAATGTGCTCGATACGACCGATCAAATACGTCTGCGCATCGGTGAGTTTCAAATAGAAGTAGCCGAAAATCAGATAGCAGAATATCGCCGTCATGGTGGTCGAAAGCGCAGTGGACATACCATGAATGACGGTGTCCAGTCCCCCCACTTCTCTGGTTGCTGAGCCCAACATGTCCGAGGCGCCCAGCAAGGCGATAGACAGCGAGATTATAGTGCCGAACACACCAGTCAAAATGAGTACATTGTTGACGAACTTTGGCAGACTGAGATGACTCGACTCCTCGGCCACCATTGCTGCTGCCAAAGCGTTCTGATTGATCGGTGAGCGACGTGAGTAAAGTTGCTTTAACGTTCCATAGCGCGTCCCAATTAGACTCTCTGAACGGATGTGCTCTGTGGGCTCGATGTCCCGTTGAAGACTGGTCAAGAAACGCGCAAGCGCAGCTTCCTCTCCCATGTAGCGGTACAACAGTTGCGCTATGCGGGAGAGCCCGCCGATAAACAGTATCAGAATTCCGCCGTTGACAATCCATCCGACAAAGGTCAGTTGATTGCGGAGATACAAACCCGCTAGAAAGTCTCGCTGCCATATCACAAGTCCAATAGCCACGATGGCAACGATGAAGAGCCTTATTAGGATATTGCGGCAGTACTGCCGTCTCAGGTTTTTGTTGCCCATGCTCCGCCCCGCTTTGGTGGTCACAAATTTCGCCATCACAGAATGCCAGATGCGCGCCTTGGAGCCAAATCATTTACCGATGCAGAACTCCGCAAATATACGCCCCAGTAGCTCCTCACTGGTGAACTCCCCGACAATCTCCCCTAGGGATTGCTGTACCAGCCTGAGCTCCTCAGCTAACAACTCGCCTGCTCTTAGCTCGAGTTGCTCGTAGCCACGAGCCAAATGCTCTCGAGCCTGGTCGATTGCCGCAAGATGCCGTCTTCTGGCGAGGAACGTGGACTCCCCCGCTTGCTCGAACCCCATGCACGCCTTAAGGTGATCGCGTAATACGGGGACTCCAGCCCCCGTCTTTACCGACAGCGCTACCACAGGCAGACTTGACTCTTCGCTCAGCCCGGGTGTGCGTCCGGTCAAATCGATCTTGTTACGAACTAGCGTAACACTGGAATCTGCCGGGAGCTGGTCTATGAGTGAGGTTTGTGAAGTTTGCTGGTCGCTGTCGTCCATCACCAGCAAGATTCTGTCCGCCTCATGCATCGCCTGGTGTGCGCGGCGCACACCTTCGGTCTCAACCTCATCTTGTGTATCTCGCAATCCCGCGGTATCCGCCACATGCAGAGGCATCCCGTCGAGCTGAATCGCCTCTTCGATCAAGTCGCGGGTGGTCCCAGGGTTGACGTTCACAATGACACGATCTTGCTCTACAAGAGTGTTAAACAAACTTGACTTCCCCGCGTTAGGCAAGCCCGCAATGACTACTCTTATGCCATCGCGTAGCAGCGAACCCTGACGCGCCGATTGGGCCAAGTCATCGAGATGCGCCCGAGCTTGCTGCATGCGTCGAGACAGTTCCTGGTCTTCCAGAAAGTCCACCTCCTCTTCCGGAAAATCGATGGCTGCTTCTATATGCACCCGCAATAAAGTAATGGTCTCGACCACCTGACGTACGCGCTTCGAGAAGGCTCCCTGCAGCGAGCGCACGGCGCAACGCGCTGCCATCGCCGATCCGCTCTGGATGAGATCGGCAATAGCTTCTGCTTGGGCCAGGTCGAGCTTTCCATTGAGAAACGCACGCTCTGAAAACTCTCCCGCGCGCGCAAGTCTTGCTCCAAGCTGTAACACTCGGGTGACCAACATATCTAGCACCACAGGTCCGCCATGGCCGTGCAGTTCCAATACGTGCTCGCCGGTATAGGATCGCGGGGCAGCGAAGTAGAGCGCAATACCCTGGTCTATGGGCTCACCGGCGTCATTGCGAAACGTGGCGAGGGTTGCAACCCGGGGCTCGGGCACAAAGCCCAGTAGTGCGGTCGCCACAGAAGGAACCGCATCGCCTGAAGTGCGCACTACGCCGATCCCACCCATTCCAGGTGGGGTGGCCACCGCTACGATCGTCTCTCGGCTAAATGTCATAGGTCCACAACACAATCGCTACGTTTTGGACCGGCGGGTTAGAGGGTGGAAGGAATCACGATCCCTGGACATGTCGCGCCGCTATGCAAGCGCGACTTAAGTACTGCCGGTGTCTTTTCCGGCGATCCTGCGAGTGATGTGCCACTGCTGCGCGATAGACAGCAAATTATTGACTACCCAGTAAAGCACCAACCCCGCGGGGAAGAAAAGGAAAAACAACGTAAAGACTACGGGTAGCGCCATCATTATGTTTTTCTGCACTGGATCCAGTGGTGCCGGATTGAGAAACTGTTGTACCACCATAGAACCGCCCATCAGGATAGGCAGTACGTAATACGGATCCTGTACCGATAGATCTTTCAACCAGAATATAAACGGGGCCTGACGCAGTTCTACACTTTCCAGCAACACCCAATACAACGCGATGAAAACCGGAATTTGAATCACAATCGGTAAACAACCTCCCAGCGGGTTGATCTTGTCCTTCTTGTACATCTCCATCATCGCCTGATTGAGTTTCTGACGGTCGTCGCCATAACGCTCCTTTAATGTCTTTAGCCGTGGCTGCAACTTTTTCATCCTTGCCATGGACTTATAGCTCGCATTAGACAACGGGTAGAACGCGAGCTTGATGAGCAAGGTGAGGATGATGATGGCCCAACCCCAGTTTCCGACTTGCTTATGGATCCTCCGTAGCATCCAAAATAGCGGTGACGAAATGGGAGTTAACCAACCGTAATCCACAGTAAGCTTTAAACCTTCAGCGGCAGTATCCAGCCTGTCTTGCTCTTTGGGTCCAACGAAAAGTCTGGTCGAGACCGATGTGTCACTTCCCGCCGCTGCTCGCTGTGGTTCTAGCGTCTTGTATCCTACGTTATAACGCGCTCCGGGCAGCACCCGGCTATAGAATTCATACCTGCTACCGTCTTTGGGGAGCCACGCGCCGACAAAATAATGCTGAAGCATGGCTACCCAGCCTGAGGTGGTGACGACCTTCAAATTTTGCTCCTGCATATCGGCAAAATCATATTTGTCATACCGATCTTGAGGCGTGTATATGGCCCCACCAACATAGCTCGGCAGCGCTCGAAGGAAACTGAACCCCTGTTCTGGTACCACTTGGGTTCTCTGAAATTGGGCGTACAGAAATCCGGTCCAATCGGTAGCTGTCTGGTTGTCGACACGATACTGCACATCGATGATGTAGCTGTTGCGTCTGAATGTATAAATCTTGCGATAGCTGACGTCGTCCGGTGCGGTCCAAGTCAATTCAACCTGCAGTTTGTCTTGACCGGGTGCTAATTTATGATTGGTTTCACGGATCTGATACTGCGTTTTGTGGTTGGGATATTCGCGCCCTTCTCCGATAAGTCCGCTTTGGGCGACGAATATGTCAACGCCGCTGTCTTGCAACAGGGCAAAGGGTTGGTCCGGCTGATCTACGCTGACGGGATATTTGACGAGCTCTACATTGCGCAGGTCGCCTCCTAAGGAGTCTATCTCGGCTCTAAAGAGATCCGTCTCAACCGTGATACGCGTGCCGCTCCCCAGTTCGCTCGGCGGTTCCTCTGCCACTGTTGGTTCTGCTGTAGTCTGTCCCACATCCGGCGCGCTCGGTACTTCCTCTGGAAGCGCTTGCTCGGCACCTGCTGTGGCAGCACCAAGATCGGTGTCTACTGCTGCCGCGGGCGGTGCTTGTTGGGGTTGGTTGTGTTCTAGCCACGCTTGCCACAATAGCAACAGAATCAGGCCCAGCGCGGTGAACAGGAAAAACCGTTGGAAATCCATCTAGTCGCAACCCCGAGAGTCAGGCACCGGGTCAACTCCCCCGCGATGCCATGGGTGGCAACGCAACACTCTGCGTAGTGCCATACCAACGCCTTTCGTGGCTCCGTGGTACTCGACGGCATCAATCGCGTATTGCGAACAGCTCGGATAAAACCGGCAGTGTTGTCCCAACATCGGGCTTACTAGATAGCGATAGGTCCGCAAGCAACCTAACAGAAGTTTCTGCATCGTTGCCTCACCCTCT
>JAOTYS010000566.1 GCA_029861795.1 Gammaproteobacteria bacterium
GAGGGCAGAAACTTGCCGACTAAGGGTAGGCTGGGTCTGACCAAGCGCTCGTGCCGCAGCGGAGAGAGAACCTTCCTCGACGGTGGCGAGAAATGCGCGTACTTGGTTCCAATCGAAAGATACAGCGTCCCAGTTCATATAATTATGTATACCAAATATACGCATTTTCGCAATTACTATTTGCTTTGCGTATGCCTATATTGGCGCAACTCCACGCATTCGAGTTTGCCGTGGGAAGGTTTAGCGAATGGCCGGTGGGGCCGTGCCGCTGCTGATCTGACGCATTAGCAGGCAGTTTTCTCAAAATCACAGTGGGATCGGGTAGAAATATGACAGACGTAAAAAGAAAGACAGTTCTCTCCACAATGTGGATTTTCGTGCTGCTGAATATGATTTACGCCGACCTCTTGGGAATGCTGCGTCCCGGGTATCTGGAGCTATTGGAGCGTATGAGTCAACAGCTTTCAGGAAGCGCGGTTCTTCTATTTGCTGTGTTGATGGAGGCGGTAATTTTGATGGTTCCTGCGTCCAGATTACTGAATCGCAACGCAAATCGGTGGACCCATTTTGCCATCGTTCCTTTGTCTATTCTCTGGGTCGTCGTACCGTCTTTGATGCCATCGCTTGGAGACTTTACGCCGCTTTCTTATGTGTTTTTCGCGACTGTTGAAGTCGCAACAATGTTGGCAATTCTCTACTTTGCCTGGAGCTGGCCCGCACCAGAATTCGTGGATCGCAAGATCTCTGTGGCGGCCACACCCGGGTGACAACTGGCCAACCGGCCGGAGACACAAATGATCGGCATAAGAATGGGCGAAAGTCTCCTCTGTGGTCTTGCATCGGTTTCATGGACTCCGAACTGAATGCGATTTTCTATTGTTGTTGAACATCATTAGACTCCTCGTTTGTGCTCTCGCTGGAGCCTTCAATTTCAATGTCCAGCGACGGCAGTACACCCAAGAGCGGTCATTCGCCGAATGCGTCAAACCCAATAATTCATTCACAAGAAGGAATGCCAATGATACTGACCGGAGAGTGTTTCTGCGGTGAGATTAGATACGAGATATCGGGGCAACTCGTTGACCCTCTATCGTGTCATTGCTCTCGATGCCGAAAGGCGTTCAGTTCTCAGTCCTCCAGCTATGCCAGAGTCGATTCGGGTGACTTTCGGTGGGTAGCCGGTGAGGAAAAGCTGACTTCCTACGTTGGAATGCACGGTTTCGGATTGCTTTTTTGTAGCACCTGCGGCTCTACACTTTGCGGCACGTTCGATAGTTCGGTTCACGGTATCGCACTAGGCTGCTTGAACGAGGAACCGGAGTTGGAAGATATCCATCACATATTCGTAGATTCCAAGGCGTCGTGGGAAGTACTACCGAATGGTGTGACGACATTTTCGGAAGGTCGCCGGTCAGCCGATCGACGATGAGTTGACCGGGCGCTTCTTTTGATTACGCAATCAACCCGCAATATCCGACTGCACGATATAATATCGGAGCACAGGCCACCTAGTTAGTAACTACCGTGTCGGCGGTCTCGCTATTGTTAACTTTTGGCAAGAAGTTACGACCACGGTGAGTCGAGGAGGGCGAGCGGCGAGTTCTGACCCTGTCTTTCCTCTGGCGTGAGTGCGAACTCAGGGTCAGAATTTGCCTCTCTATGATGTTCAGAAATCGTTCATACTTAGTTGTGTACAGTAACTAATACAATCAAGAACAAGGGGATCGCAACAATGAAACCGACTTCGCTACTCGTAATTCTCGTGTGTTGTGCCTCATTACCTGCCTGCGCCGACAGCAGTGCCCCGGAAAACAACAACGAAATAGTAGCGCCTGAGCAAGATCGACCCAGTCAAAGTTTCGAAAATGGCGAAGCCCTGCCTGACGACGCCGGTGATGCATCAAACACGATTCCTAGCGGCCCTCGTTTGGCCAAACCTGGTGAGGAGAATATTCGAAACTCCGCCAACGAGAAGGTAACGTTCAGACTTCTGGCAGAGTTTCAAGCCGAAGACCTTGGTTGCACCGCTGAGGCGGTTATCGAAAACTCCGGGTGGTCCGGGATATGAGAACGATAGCGTTCCCCTAGGGGTGCTGTATTACGCTGACTGTCCCTAGCAATTCCGGGTGCATCAACATGCACTAAGCGAGGCAAGGCAACAAGCGCTGCCCTGGATCGAACAGACTATTGAAAGCCGCCCGCCAAGTCCGAGCGGTCGTAGTGGCTTGACACCGGAACTTCGAACGATTGACTTCCAAGAACTCACCATTCAACGGCAATGGCGAGTTCTGACCCTTTCTTTCCACCCAGGCTGGGAGGCTGCTTTTCCCGAAACCAGCCGTTCGAGCGTCTGCTTTAGGGAAGTGGCGACCGTCTGCTTACGGCCGAGGCTGTGTAAAAACGCGATCAAAAATCGCCATCGTGGGACAGCGTTATACAGCGCAGCGAAATAGGACTGATGCGAATCTTTTGCGCACCACAATCGTGCGTTTGACAACTATTCGTTGATATACTTCCTCCACCGCAAATTCCGTTTCGACGTTTTTACACAGCCTCGGCCACAACCGGACATTACTTTGAAGCGAAGACCCTACGGGAACTCACTGCCTTGGGCTGATAAACCGCTCAACACGCGATTCTGAGTGCGTTCATATGATGTGTTTGCTGCATCTGCGCGAAGGCTTTGTATACCCCTTTCATCAAACCAACGTCCATTCGCGATTACACCTGAAAGGTCTTGCAGGTGTTGGATGTTCTCCACCGGATTTCCATCTAGAACAATGAGGTCGGCGACAAATCCTTGCTTAACCTGACCGACCTGATCTTTCATACCCAACGCACTCGCTGCGTTGAGCGTGCTTGTTAAAAGTGCCTCATAGGGTGTAAGACCGGCATCAACATAAAAACCCAGCTCCCTTACTAGTGATCGCCCTGGAAGATTGGTGAAGATGCCAGCATCAGTACCGGCCACCAGGGTGACGCCTTCTTCATGGAAGATCTTAACCGCCCGCGAGTAGAAGTGGTCAAGGTCCTGGTGCATATCG
>JAOTYS010000113.1 GCA_029861795.1 Gammaproteobacteria bacterium
GGTAGTGTTTGGCGCCGAGGGCCGTGGTCTGCGTCGGCTAACACGTGACAAATGCGATGCGTTGGTTCGCATTCCAATGGCTGGTTCCGTGTCCAGCCTCAACGTATCCGTGGCCGTCGGGATTGTGTTGTACGAGGCGCGACGGCAGCAACGCGTCGCCAAAGTCTAACCGTTTGAAACGGATGGTGATAGCAAAGCTCAAGACGGCATGTTAGATCAATGCGCCACCACAACTACTGCCCGAGCCGGCGGTACAGCCGAAACAATGCTCTCCCACGGCAATAGGTGCGCCTTGCAGAGCGCCGACATCGATGTCCCACAGGTAGTGCGGTGAAGCGCCTGACATCGGAATACTCAACATTTGGTTGAAATCGCAGTCGTACACGCGGCCCTGCCAATCGACGCTAATCAAATGTCTGCACATCAAGTTGGCAACGGTGGCGAGGTTGAAGTTATCCAATAGTAGCTGTTGATAGCTCTGCCGTTGTCCTATGCGATCCAAAAAATGAGAAAAACGGTTAATCGGCAGATTGGTTAAGGTGAGCAAACGCGTAAAATGTATACCAAATTCGTCAAAAAGACGTCGACGGTACTCTGCCTCTAAAGCCTCCTGCGGTGGAGGAAGACTGGCGCCGAGCGGGTTGTAGACAAGCTCCAACGGCAGCATCGCGTCAATGCCGTAGCCTACACTATTGAGTACTCGCAGTGCCCGTACGCTCTTAGCAAACACGCCATTGCCGCGCTGGGCATCAACATTGCTTTTGCTGTAACAGGGTAACGAGCACACCAACCGTACCCCACGCTCAGCGTACCAAGCCGCCAGATCCTCTTGGTGCGGCTCGAACAACACCGTCAGGTTACAGCGCGACGTGACAGACACTCTGAGTTGGATAAAGCTGTCGACCAGCTTACGGAAATGCGGATTGAGCTCTGGAGCGCCGCCGGTAAGGTCGACTTGTTTGATTCGGGCTTGCTCGGCCCACTCTAAGATTTTGGCAATGGTGTCCCAGGTCATGATTTCGGTGCGCTTCGGCCCGGCATCGACATGACAGTGCTGGCATGCTTGGTTACACAGACGACCAACGTTGAGTTGTAGCTGGGTAAGCGCGGCCCGTTGCAATGGCCCAAGGCCCATTTTCGCAAGTGTGGCCGCAAACCGAGGCTCTTCCTCAACGCCGTCTGCTTTGGCTGTGTTAGGAATCATGTTGTTCTATCTTAGAGTGAGGTTGTCCTTCAAATGAGTCACGCCAGGATTATTGCGCCGTGCCTTTCGGTCTGACTGCGGATTCGTCATAAAGTTTTACTTCTGTGTTCGCTGGTCCCAGAGGGCATGCAGGAGGGACGGCGTGGTTACCACCGTCAAGCGTAGCAATCACAGGATGCTGACAGCGCCTTGTGGCAGGCCCTGTCGCTCGGGCCGTTTGTCACGCAGCGCTATCGGCGCAGTAGAGCGCTAGCACAGTGGAGTATTGGTAAAGTCGACTTCCATGTTTCAGGGGTGCGATCTGTCCGTTGCCATAGAACCCAATAAACGGCATGTTGGGAAATCGGGTCTTAACTAACTCGACGTCGCGGTCACGGTTGCCGTAGAACGATGGTCCGCGACTCATGCAAGGGAAAAGTAGTGCAAATCCTGGATCTGCCAGCAATCGGTCATGCCCGCGCTCTATGGTGCGCGCCATGTCGCGCTCTGCGGCCAACTCATCACGCATTGCCCAGAACATCTTCTCGCCGCGTGTCGGTTCATGAGAGACCGTGATAGAGCTGTCGTCGGGGTTGGCCGAAACGATGTGGTTCAGATCATAACGACCATCACGAATTGCGGTCTGCGGATCACCAAAGGTGACGCCGTACATCAAAAGATGTAAGGGAATACGATCGAGTTTGCGCACCGAGATGGGCAACGACTTAACAAGCGCATTCAATGCCCGTTCACCGCCGATGCGAAGAATATCGAAGCCTTGGGCTTCGGCGACTTCGAAGGGGGTACTCAACGGACGTATCCCCCGCGAGGCCACCACCGAGTGGCGTACTCCATGAAAGGCTACTTCGATATAGCCCTCCGGACATTGGCGGCCACCGCTCCAAACGGTGAAAGGTCCATGACCGAAAACATCTGCTGACACCGCGCCCACCCGTGGTACCGAATCATCCAGCCATTCAGTGGACACCGATTCCGGAGTGCTGAAGGTCAGTAGGTGTTGATCCTGTGCACTATCAGCAGTAGGGGGTTTCAAAAACACATCACCACCAAACACCATGGCCGCGGCGCCGCAGCTATCTAATAGCCATTCCTCATCGGTGATCACACCGGGCGCCGTGCAGCCAACAATCTGGGTGCATCGCCCGGCGCGGGCCGCTGCACGCAGCGCCGGCTGTGGGTTCTGCGCAAACTCCGGAGTAAGAAATAGAAGCACACTGTTGGCATGATCTAGCCCCGCCTTTTCCAGCGCACTGGTTACCGCCGTGGCGGCATGTCGCGGGTTGGTGGGCGGGCCGTAGCTGAGACCGGTTGCAACTGAGGAACTACTCATCTACTGACTCTTTTCTCCGGTATTCGCATAGGTCATATATGACACACTGACCGCATAGCGGCTTGCGTGCCATGCAAGTATAGCGTCCGTGCAGGATCAACCAATGGTGAGCATTATACTTGAATTCCTCGGGCACCAGGCGGATCAGGGCACGCTCCACCTCCAGAACCGTCTTGCCAGGTGCCAATCTAGTACGGTTGGCAACGCGGAAGATATGAGTATCTACCGCAATGGTGGGGTGCCCAAAGGCGGTGTTTAGCAGAACATTGGCGGTCTTCCTGCCGACCCCCGCAAGGGCTTCCAGTGCCTTACGATTGTCGGGAACCTCTCCACCGTAATCCTTCACCAATATACGACAGGTGGTCAGAATATTTTTTGTCTTGGAGTTATACAGACCGATGCTCTTGATGTAGTGTTTCAGGCCGCGTTCGCCCAACTTAATCATTGCTTGTGGGGTATTGGCCACTCGGAACAACTTCTCTGTGGCGATATTGACACTCTTATCTGTCGCCTGGGCGGATAGAATCACTGCAATGAGGAGCTCGAACACGCTGTCGTATTCAAGCTCAGTGGTGGGTGCCGGAATGTTAGCTTTTAACCGTATGAAGATTTCGTGACGCTTTTGTGCGTTCATCGCTGTCGCGAATCAGAAGTGGTCTTTACTAACGCATTTGCAGCGGGCATTGGTCGCAATCAAGCAAGGGGAAGATAACCACCGCGGGCCAGACATCAGTGACTTGGGTGGGCTTTGCTGCGTTTGCTGCGTCCCCGTGCCACCGCAGCGTGAAGCTCTGCACGGATTGTCGCTCTATCCTTATGTTCAGTGGCGCCTGGTCCGCCGCGATCACTTGCTGGGACTGTGTTCAATCGATTCAGTCGGCGTTTTACATGTGTCCTCGCCTGTTCGACTTGGCTCATGCTGTAGCCTGGCCACGGGGAGTCAGCGTCCTGGTCGCTGTCAGCAATGGGCACCATATCGATACAATCCACGGGGCATGGCGGCAGGCACAGTTCGCATCCGGTGCAATCGTCAGCGATCACAGTGTGCATGCTCTTTGCGGCACCGCAAATCGCGTCCACCGGACAGGCTTGGATACATAGGCTGCAGCCGATGCAGTGCTCTTCATCTATCCGAGCACGCCTACGGGGCATGTAAGCACCATAACGTCGGTCAAGTTCGACCGGAGTTCTGCCAAGGAGCTTGGCTAAACTACCAATGGTTACACTGCCGCCCGGTGGACACTGATTGATATTGGCCTCTCCATTAGCGACGGCCATGGCATAGTCTCGACAGCGAGGGTAACCGCATTTGGTGCATTGCGTTTGAGGTAGGCACCCATCAATTCGATCCACAAGCTTGGCGCTGGCTTGGTCCAATTTGGTTTTCGATTCCATTCGATCCACAAGCTTGGCGCTGGCTTGGTCCAATCTGGCGTTCGATTGCATAGACGTCGCAATTAAGCCTGCTGGGTATCGGGCAAGCCTACTGCGCTATCCAACGCCACGACCATGCACCCACCCCTGCAACACGAGTATCCTCATTTGATCCGCATACCAGGTTGCGCGCCGCTGTCTGGTGAAAGCAGCCAGATGTCTTTGTCGCCAGCGCCTGCCGCTAAGATCATGCCCTCGGACACACCAAATCGCATTTTGCGTGGCGCCAAATTGGCCACTACCACTGTTAAGCGACCACAAAGCTCATCCGGTGCATACGCAGATTTGATTCCGGCGAACACGGTGCGGTTCTCGCCGCCGAGATCCAGTGTCAGTTGCAGCAGCTTGTCGGCGCCTTTGACATAGTCCGCGTGTTCAATGCGGGCGACGCGTAGATCGACCTTGGCAAAGTCGCTGTACTCAATTTCCTTGCTCAACGGGTCTTGCTCAAGCTGGCCCGTGCCTTCAGCAGTGTCCTTGGAAGCTTTGATGATGGCATCTATCTTGGCTGCTTCTACGCGCTGCAATAAATGGCTGAAGCGACCGATACCATGCTCCAGCAACGGTTCACGTAGCGAAGCCCACGCTCCAGGTTGGCCGATGGGTACGCCCAACATCTGCTCGATTCGCAGCGCCAGCTGAGGCACTACCGGAGCGAGATAGGTTGCTAACACCCGAAACAGATTGATCCCGGTAGAACAGACCTGTTGAAGCTCAGCGCTCTGCGAGTTTTGCTTGGCGATGACCCAAGGTTGCTTTTCGTTGATGAACTGGTTTGCCTGGTCGGCGAGCTCCATTATTTCGCGCATCGCACGACTGTATTCCCGCATCTCAAAATGTTGCGCAATGGAATCTCCAGCCTGGACAAAATGCTGGTAGAGCTCAGGTTCGCTCAAGCTGGCTGCCAATTGGCCATCGAAGTGTTTGCTTATGAAACCAGCGCACCGGCTGGCGATGTTTACAAACTTGCCTACCAGATCCGAGTTCACCCGTTGGACAAAGTCCTCCAGATTTAAATCCAGATCCTCCACGCGGCTGTTGAGTTTGGTCGCAAAATAATAGCGCAGGTACTCCGGAGCCAAATAGTCCAAATACGTCCTAGCAGTGACAAAAGTGCCGCGAGACTTCGACATTTTTTGCCCATTAACCGTGAGAAAGCCGTGGCAGAACACCGTCGTGGGCTTGCGAAAACCGGAGCCATCCAGCACCGCAGGCCAGAATAAGGTGTGAAACTGCAAAATGTCTTTGCCGACAAAGTGATAGAGCTCAGTGTGTGCGTCACGGCCCCAGTAGGCGTCGAAGTCCAGGCCCTGTCGGTCACAAAAGTTTTTAAAGCTCGCCATATACCCGATGGGGGCGTCGAGCCAGACGTAAAAGTACTTATCCACCTCCCCGGGTATGCTGAAGCCGAAATAGGGGGTATCCCGCGAGATATCCCAGTCCCGTAGGCCTGCGTCGAACCACTCCTTAAGCTTATTCCTGACTTCAACCTGTAAGTGCTCACCCTGGGTCCATTGCCGTAACATGTCTTCGAAATCTGTGAGCCGGAAGAACAAGTGCTCGGACTCTTTTTCCACAGGCGTGGCGCCGGACACTACGGACCTTGGGTTTTTTAGCTCCGTTGGCGCGTAGGTTGCCCCACAGGCCTCACAACTGTCGCCGTACTGGTCTGGCGTCCCACAGCGTGGGCATTCGCCTCTGATAAAGCGGTCCGGTAGAAACATTTTTTTCACCGGATCATAGGCTTGGCGAATGGTGCGGCGGGCGATATGTCCGCCGGCGTCTAAATTCTTGTAAATTAGCTCGGAAAAATATCGGTTTTCGTCGGAATGAGTGGTGTAGTAGTTGTCAAACTCCACCGCGAAATCGCTGAAGTCGGCGATGTGCTCTTTGCCGATGCGATCGATGAGCTGCTCAGGGCTGATGCCTTCGTCTTGCGCTTTGAGCATGATGGGCGTGCCGTGGGTGTCGTCGGCACAGACGTAGTAACACTGACCACCGCGCATCCGCTGGTACCGTACCCAGATGTCGGTCTGAATGTACCCTAGCAGATGGCCTAAGTGGATTGGCCCGTTGGCATAGGGCAGCGCACTAGTGACTAATATGTCTCGTTTGGTGTCCGTCATAGACTTCACTCGCGCCGGCAACTCGCTATTCACACGATGACATGGGTGCGCAAAGGCCCGTTTGAAAGGCTGGCTACGGTACCAGTTTTATGTGGCGTGAGCTAGCGGGTACACCAATGCTACAGGCGGGTTTAGGTCGATTGTCGTGGAGTTGTGACTAACAATGACAAGTCTACGATCACGGTGTAGCATTGCCTCCTTCCCAGGTTACGCTTGACTCGTTTGCCAGCGGCAGGGGGCTCGCCGCATCGTATATCGTGCGGCAGTGAGGGCCGACCTGTGACAACTTTGCGATTGGTTCGGAGGTAGTTATTAGATGACTAGTTTGTCTCGGGAAGCGGTGGAGGCTGCTCTAAAAGGCGTGATTGATCCGCATAACGATCGCGACCCGGTGACGGATAAGAACATTAGGAACATAACGACATCTAGCGACAATGTGGTGATTGATGTGGTGCTGGGCTATCCGGCCAAGAGCTGGATTCCACAGTATTCACGTGTGCTTGAGGACGCGGTCGCGTCCCTGGGCGGCGCGGACAAAGTGACCGTTAATGTGACATCTAAGATCGCATCCCATACGGTGCAGAAGGGAGTTAAGCCGTTACCCGGGGTCAAAAACATGATCGCTGTGGCGTCAGGGAAGGGCGGTGTGGGCAAATCCACGGTGTCAGCTAACCTTGCCCTTGCGCTGTCCGCGGAGGGGGCCAATGTAGGAATCTTGGATGCGGACATCTATGGACCGAGCCAACCCCGAATGCTCGGAGTGATGACCAAGCCTGAGTCCAAAGATGGCAAGAGCATGGAGCCGATTACCGCCTACCAACTCCAGGTCATGTCTATTGGTTTTCTCATCGAAGAGGAGACGCCAATGATATGGCGTGGACCCATGGTGACACAGGCGTTAGAACAACTGCTTAAGGACACTAATTGGCGGGATTTGGATTATTTGGTGATTGATTTGCCGCCGGGCACCGGTGACATCCAGCTTACCTTGGCGCAAAAGGTGCCGGTGACCGGTGCTGTCATCGTTACCACGCCACAGGATATCGCGTTGCTAGATGCCCGCAAGGCATACAAGATGTTTGAGAAGGTCGAGATTCCCGTACTCGGTGTGATCGAGAACATGAGCACGCATATCTGTAGTCAGTGTGGACACGAAGAGCATATCTTTGGGCACGGTGGTGGCCAGCGTATGGCAGATCAATATCAGGTGCGCCACCTCGGCTCCATCCCGTTGGATGCGCGAATCCGTAAAGATGTGGACGAAGGTGCGCCCACCGTCGTCGCTGACCCAGATGGAGCGGTCGCGCAAACGTATAAGGAAGTGGCGCGCCGAGTCGCGGCCGGTCTTGCGGCGAAAAAGCTCGACTACAGCGCCAAATTCCCCTCCATTGTCATCCAAAACACTTGAGCCGTGCCTGACTGGATGCTGCGTGCTACCAATAACAAAAAAAGAGGCTTATGAATGACCATTAGATCAGATCGCTGGATTCGCCATATGGCGGAAACACAAGGCATGATTGAGCCGTTTGTGGACGCTCAAGTCACTGAAGCTCACAGCAAGCGGGTGGTGTCATTTGGGACATCGAGCTACGGATACGACATTCGTTGTTCCGATGAGTTTAAGATATTCACTAACATTAACTCTGCGGTGGTCGACCCCAAGAACTTCGATGCCAAAAGTCTTGTCGATTTCAAAGGTGAGATCTGTATCATCCCGCCCAATTCCTTTGCCTTGGCCCGCACAGTGGAATATTTCCGCATACCGCGCAGCGTGCTGACGATTTGTCTTGGCAAATCGACCTATGCGCGGTGCGGCATCATTGTGAACGTGACGCCTTTCGAGCCTGAATGGGAAGGGTATGCCACTTTAGAATTCTCCAATACCACACCGCTGCCAGCCAAGATCTACGCCAACGAAGGGGTGGCTCAGGTCATCTTCTTCGAAGCCGACGAGCAATGTGAGGTTTCGTATAAGGAACGCGGTGGCAAGTATCAAGGTCAGACTGGTGTAACCTTGCCTAGGGCCTAGGCGCGATTGGACTGATCGCATGTCTGGTAACCAATTCGGAAAACTGTTTGTTGTATCCACGTTTGGGGAGAGTCACGGCCCTGCGATGGGCTGTGTAGTCGACGGTTGCCCGCCGGAGTTGGAATTGTCCGAGGCGGATATCCAGCCAGACCTTGACCGTCGACGCCCAGGACGCAGTCGATATACCACGCAACGTCGCGAGGATGATGCGGTAGAGATAGTGTCGGGCGTGTTTGAAGGCAGCACCACGGGAACGCCCATTGGCCTACTTATCCGTAATAAGGATCAGCGAGCACGAGACTACTCAGCAATAAGAGATCGTTTCCGGCCGGGTCATGCTGATTATGTGTATCAGCAGAAATATGGGCGTCGTGATTACCGGGGTGGCGGACGGGCGTCGGCGCGGGAGACCGCTATGCGGGTGGCAGCTGGCGCCATTGCCAAGAAATACCTTAGACAACGTTACGCGGTTCGAATACAAGGCTATTTGGCACAACTGGGCTCGATCGTGCCCGCAGGTTTAGATTGGGCCGAAGTGGAGCGCAACCCTTTTTTCTGTCCTGACGCATCGAAGGTCGCGGAAATGGAGGCGCTCATCGACACTGCGCGACGAGCCGGCGACTCTGTCGGGGCGCGTATCAATGTGGTTGCCTCTCATGTGCCGGTGGGACTAGGCGAGCCGGTGTTTGACCGGCTCGATGCGTCCATTGCTCACGCCATGATGAGCATCAACGCGGTAAAAGGGGTAGAGATTGGTGCTGGGTTTAGCGCCATTGAGCAAAAGGGGTCAGAACATCGAGATGAGTTGACAAGCGTTGGTTTCCAAAGCAATAACGCAGGCGGCATTCTGGGGGGCATTTCTACTGGGCAGGACATTTTAGTCAGTTTGGCACTAAAGCCCACCTCCAGCATTCGTATACCTGGAAAGTCTATCGACCTTACGGGTGCAGATATCGAGGTGACCACAACCGGCCGACACGATCCATGCGTGGGACTGCGCGCCACTCCGATCGCTGAGGCCATGCTCGCGCTTACGCTAATGGATCACGCGATGCGCCACCGGGCCCAAAATGCGGAAGTTGAATCAGGTGTACCAGTGATTCCGGGGTCGGTGCAATCCTAGTTGTTTCGCTTCGTCACCAAATCGGAATCGGTTTGGTTCGGTGGGGTGTCTATTTTCTGATGGTAGCGAATGACCTGACCGAGGCAGTTGTAGTTTCGGTCGACCGGGCTTGGTCAGGATGCTCTGCGGCGTCTGGTGAAGAGTTTGTGTGCGCTCCGCTGACGAATACCGATGCTACAGCCGTGTCGAGTCGATTGATGAAATTGACCTGATCGATGTCGGTCTTAGGCGAACGCAAGATGTCCCCACGAATCTCCCCCAGGGCTGAGAAGGTGGCGAAGGCGTCAACTTGCGCATCCAAATAACCACAGCGATTAGCTTTGTATATGCGGCGGACTATGCCATGAACGAGTTCGTGGTGGACCCCATCAGCGCCTAGCAGCTCGCCAATGTCATCGGCATCGTCGCGCATTGGAATCTGGTGATATCCTACGCGATCGGCAAGGAAGCGAATCAGTTCTCTAAACGTCATGCTATCAATTAGTTTTACACCCGAGCGATAGAGTTATAGCACAGAAATACTTCGAGCTTGTGATACTATTTCCATTTTATATGTTGGTCTAGTCATGCCAGGTCAGACCCTATACGACAAGCTTTGGGACAGTCACGTCGTTCATTCCGACGCCGACGGTACCTGCCTAATTTATATAGACAGACACCTGGTTCATGAGGTGACATCACCTCAGGCGTTCGAAGGTCTGCGCGCCGCCGGACGAAAACCGTGGAGAATCGACTCGAACTTGGCGGTTCCCGATCATAACGTACCCACTACGGACCGGAAAAAAGGAATTAGTGACCCGGTGTCGCGACTACAAGTGGAAACGCTAGGGGAGAACTGTCGGCGTTTTGGTATCACGGAGTTCGGGATGAATGATGTGCGCCAAGGCATTGTGCACGTTATTGGCCCGGAGCAAGGCGCCACCTTGCCAGGTATGACCATCGTATGTGGGGATTCTCATACGTCCACCCACGGGGCATTAGGAGCGTTGGCTTTTGGCATTGGTACATCGGAAGTGGAGCACGTACTAGCGACTCAATGCCTGATTCAAAAGAAGTCGGCAAATTTACGGATCAATGTTGACGGCCAACTGGCGACAGGTGTCACAGCCAAGGATTTGGTATTAGCGATCATCGGTCGTATAGGTATCGCCGGGGGCACCGGGTATACCATCGAATATGCGGGGAGTGCCGTTCGGGCTTTATCAATGGAAGGACGTATGACAGTGTGCAACATGACCATCGAGGCGGGTGCCCGTGCTGGACTGATCGCGGTGGACGATACCACCATCGAGTACGTGGCCGGGAGGCCGTACACTCCGAGCGGCGCGATGTGGGAGCAGGCCGTATCAGTATGGAGGGGGCTACACAGCGATGCGAGTGCGCAATTCGATGCTGAAGTCACCCTTGACGGTCCGCATGTCAAACCGCAGGTAAGCTGGGGCACGTCACCGGAGATGGTGATTGCTATCGATGAAACCATTCCTGACCCCGATGATGAGACAGACTCGCTCAAGCGTGACGGCATGCGTCAGGCGCTCAGCTACATGGATCTTAAGCCTAGGACACCGATACAGGAGATTAAGCCCGACAAAGTGTTCATTGGTTCGTGTACTAATGGCCGCATAGAAGATTTGCGCGCCGCAGCACAAGTGGCTAAAGGGCGTCGGGTGGCAGATGGTATTAAAGTCGCAATGGTGGTACCCGGTTCGGGGCTAGTAAAGCGTCAAGCCGAAGCAGAGGGATTAGATCGGATATTTGAAACCGCGGGATTTCAGTGGCGCGAGCCGGGCTGCTCGATGTGTCTTGCAATGAACGCAGATCGATTGGAGCCCGGGGAACGCTGTGCCTCCACATCTAATCGCAACTTTGAAGGGCGGCAGGGGCGTGGCGGCCGCACCCACCTTGTTTCACCCGCCATGGCAGCGGCGGCTGCGGTTTGCGGTCATTTCACAGATGTACGACAGCTCGGTTAGGTCTTCATGCGCCCCGTCAGCCAATTAAGTGGTTTAGTGGTGCCATTGGATCGGCCTAATGTCGACACCGATGCCATTATCCCCAAGCAATACTTGAAGTCGATCAAACGCAGCGGGTTTGGTCCGAATCTGTTCGATGATTGGCGTTACCTCGATCCCGGGGAACCGGGTCAGGATCATAGTAAGCGTCGTCCCAATCC
>JAOTYS010000567.1 GCA_029861795.1 Gammaproteobacteria bacterium
ACGACGCTGAAACACGCCAAATGGTGGAGGAGATCGTCTATCAACCCTTGACCGCAATACACGGCTCTGTATCTGCTGAGCATGGGGTCGGACTGGAAAAAAAACCGTATCTGCATTGGTGTCGTAACGAGAATGAAATCGCGCTGATGCGCTTGCTCAAGCGGTCGATGGATCCAAAAGGTATTCTGAACCCAGGCAAGGTCTTGGACGTCGTGGTGTAACAATGGCGATCGCATACTTTGATGTGAATGCAAAGATCGACGACATCGTTGCCGTATTGCAGCGAGACGGTGCCATGGTATTGCAGCGATGGGCGAGCGCGGCAACGGTTGATGCTGTCGCGTCAGAGTTGCGACCACAGTTTGATACTGAAGGGACTGATTATCAAAGTGACTTTAATGGTTACAAGACGCTTCGAGTATCCGGCATTTTGGCACACGCAAGAACCTCTGCCGAACTGATTGGTCATCCCGAACTGCTCCGGATTGTGGACGCAATTCTGCTCCCCAATTGCATAAACTACCGCGTCGGCAGTACCACTGGTATCGAGATTCTCCCTGGTGAGACATCGCAACGTTTGCATCGCGATGATGACATTTATCCGACGCGGCTCCCTAGTCTTGAGTTGCAAGTGAGCACGAACTGGGCATTAGATGATTTCACTGAGCGAAACGGCGCGACACGAGTGGTACTCGGCAGTCACACTTGGGATGATGGGCGTGAGCCCAGCGAGGATGAGGTAGTCCAGGCCATCATGCCCAAGGGTTCGGTGTTGGTGTATCTCGGTTCCGCCTATCATGGTGGTGGCGCCAATGTGAGTGATCGACCGCGTATCGGGCTTGTGAATACCTACAGTCTTGGTTGGCTGCGCCAGGAGGAAAATCAATACCTTACCGTGCCTCGTGAGGTAGCGATGAGTTATCCCGAGCACATCCAGCGTCTAATGGGCTACCAAGGTCACGGCAGTCTGTTGGGTTGGTATCCTGACAATCCCGATGGATTCAGATAAGGGCCGGGCAGCGAGATCCGAGTGTGTATAGGCTAGTTGTGTTGGTTAGTAGCAGCGGTATTGCTCGTCATTTAGAACCGTTGGCGCTACGATGGCGGATGTTGGGCTCATAATTTTTTCAAGGGGCATTGGTGTCAGAGAATTGCAGTCGAAAGCTCGCTGTCATCCTGCATGCCGATGTAGTCGGTTCGACGGGACTCGTGCAGAAAAATGAGGCGGTGGCTCACCACCGTTTCCAGGATGCCTTCCAACGTTTTTCCGAAACCATCGAATCTTACGGCGGAACTGCACGAGAGATCCGTGGCGATGCCCTGGTGGCGGAATTTGCTCGTGCCTCTGACGCGGTTACCGCAGCCCTGGCCTTTCAATCTACCAATGAAGCGCACAACGATAGCCTCGACGACGATATTCGACCACGGATTCGCATCGGGATCAGCCTGGGCGAGGTGGTCATTGCGGACGGTACGATAACGGGAGCCGGAGTGGTATTGGCTCAGCGTCTCGAACAGTTGGCCGAGTCAGGCAGTGTCGTGGTCCAGGGCACGGTCTCTGAGACGGTGCCCATTCGGTTGCCTTTTGAATTCGAGAGCCTGGGTGAGCAAGTACTGAAGGGTTTCGACCACCCGGTCAGGGCATTTGTGGCGAGACTCAGTCCCGGTGAACGTTTGCCGGCACCGGAGTCGAACGCCACGTCCATGATTCAGCAGGACTTACAGGATGACGACACTGAACACCCAACCGTTGAACTCCCCGACAAACCCTCAATTGCCGTCCTTCCTTTTACCAACATGAGCGGTGACTCGGAGCAAGAATATTTCAGTGACGGTATTACCGAGGACATCATCACCGGGCTCAGTCGGTTCCGCGAACTATTTGTCATCGCTCGCGGCTCTTCCTTCGCCTTCAAGGATCAATCAGTGGGCATTACTGAAATGGCCGATAAACTTGGGGCAAAGTATGTGCTCGAGGGCAGTGTGCGAAAGGCCGGGAACCGGGTGCGAATTACGGCCCAACTCATTGAGGGCACAACTGGGAACCATCTTTGGGCCGAGAACTATGACCGTGTGCTTGAAGACGTTTTCGCCGTACAAGACGATGTCTCGCAGACAATCATCGCAACTCTGGCGGGCCGGGTCGAAGAAGAGAGTCGGGAGCGAGCGTTGAGAAAGAGCGCTAAGAATCTGTCGGCTTATGACTACTATCTTCGCGGAAAGCACTATTGGCCCGATTGGATGGGTTCGAAGAACAATATTCTTCAGGCACGAGAAATGTTCGAACAGGCAACGGAACTCGACCCTGACTATGCAGCGGCGTATATTGGACTGGCCGAATCGTACATAGCAGAGTTCTGGTCATCCTGGACCACGAATCGGGACGTCGCAGGCGCACGCGCTTTCGAACATGCGTGCAAGGCAGTGGCGCTGGATGACCGCGACAGTCATGCTCACCTTATACTGGCGGTGGCCTACTTCCACGTAAAGTCCAACTTCGAGCTTGCCGAGGTTCAGATTCAAAGGGCGCTCGAATTGAATCCGAACGATTATTGGAACTATTGTTTCAAAACTTCGTTCTCGCTGTGTGCCGGGGACTTCGAAGAAAGCATATTCTGCGGAAGTGAGGCAATCCGTCGAAACCCGTTTCTGCCAGATGGCTGTCTTCATGGTATGGGGTTTTCCGAGTACTTCGCCCAACGGTACGACAACGCAATCAAGACGTTTGGAAGATTGTCAGCACCCGGGGTGGAGGTCCAGGGCTGCATTGCAGCGTGCTATGCACAGCTTGGAAGGGATGAGGAAGCCCGGGCCGCTGCAGCGGAGTTTCGTGACCGAGCCAAGGCAGAACTTACCAGTCACGGAAACTGGGATGCTGAAGACTGGCGGGATTATTGGTCGAGCTTGTTTAATTTTAAAGACCCCGGCTCCCTCAAACATCTCCTCGACGGTCTACGCAAGGCGGGCCTGTCCGAATAGCTCCCAAATGTTGTTTCGGCGCATCATGTGCCGACTAGTAGACTATGGGCTGATCTATATTAA
>JAOTYS010000568.1 GCA_029861795.1 Gammaproteobacteria bacterium
CAACTTCGAAAACGGGAAGACGATTATTAATGCCAATACCAATCCCAGGTGGATCAGCAACACCGCGTCGGCGGGAATCGGTTGCCAGTCGAAATAGAACAAGCCCAGGACGAATGCCTTCACTGAAACGATGTCCGTGCGCGCCACGTACTTCAGCATCAACCCGGTTGCGGCGATCCCGATCAGCAGCAGCAACATGAGATGGTCGGATGGTCCGGAAATATAACGTATACGTTCGACCACGAAACGCCGCACCCAGAGCGCAACTAGTCCTGCAAGCATCGCGAACCCGCCATACAGCCCGTAAGGCTGGACCCACGTCACCCAAATCCAGACCGGCTCGGTGAAAAAGCGCAGATGGCGCAGCACGACCAGCAACAATGCAGCGTGGAACACCCAGCCGAACAACCAGGTCCATTTGCTAGCCTTGAACAGGCTCCCGAAGAAGACGACCTCCTTCGCCATGCGTATGACCACGCCCGGTCGAGTTACGGGTGCCGGGGTCGTCGGGATTTTCAGTGGAGCGGGTGTTCGGGCATAGAGCACGATTTTATACAACAGGCCGACGACGAAAACCGTCGTGGCGAGGTAGGCAAGTACTGCAAAGATGGTGCCCAGTAGCAAGTTCCTAACCTGTCATTAAATACAACCCGTCGGTTTCGGCAAACCGGCAATTTTGCAGGCCTGCTTGGCCGGTCCATAAGGGAACAACTCATAGAGATATTTGCTGTTGCCCTTATCCGCCCCCAGCGTTCTCTTGATCGCCTTGGTCAAAACCCGGACAGCCGGGGCGATCTGGTATTCCTCATAGTAATTCCGCAGGAAGTTCACAACCTCCCAGTGGTCATCGTCCATCTCGATGTTTTCTTCCGTTGCAATCTGGATCGCTAATTCCCGGCTCCAAAGACTGATATCGGTGATATAGCCTTCCTCGTCAGTTTCGATAGTTGCACCGTCGCATACATAAGCCATGGCTTGCCTCTTGCTGGTACCTGATACTCAGTTGATAACCCGGATTACGTGACACCTCCGCCAGCCATTGCGCTCATAGCCATGACTGCGTGGCGTCATGTTCCGCCACCATATCGACGAACCCTTCGTAATCGACAACGTCAATGCCTTCGATCATAGGTACGTCACCCAGGCCCCGCGCCGCGATATCGGGACCAAGAACATAAAATGAAAAATCATCCATCCGGCCAATGATTTTGTCGGCGTGGGCGGCTTTCGCCAGCACCGCGTACACCCCGTCCTCGATCAGCAGGATGGCGCTGCCGGGCATGGCCAGGCGAAGGCAGCTATCCAGTGTGTTTCTTTCGAACGGCGATTTATTGATTATGTGCAGCATAGGACTCAGGAACTGATTACAACGTCTTGTTGCGCCATGACCTCACGCAATTCGTCGGCGGCCAGAACCTCGACCGGGATCACCAGGTCGTCCGCCGTCAGGCCGCGGGCAGCCAGCGACTCTTTCTCGACGTAGATTTTCTCAACGTCGTAATCATCGAGCGCCCCGAAGGTCTTCGAAAAATTCTTCATTCCGATGCCGGTCGTATCCTGGTTTTTCTTCAGCTGGCACACACCATCGTCCAGGAACACGACGCTGACATCCTGATCGAATGCCGCGGCGATCAAAACGACCTCGAGACATTCAAGTGCGTAAATCGTGCCGTAGGGTGCCCTGCGATTCACATACATGAATCGTTTGACAATCTCGGGAGCGTCTTCGTCGAATTCGTTCATTTCACTCATTCCGCATCAGTCTCCGAACACGACGAGGCGGTCCGCCTGGATGCCCGCCTCGACAAGTTGACCAAGCCCCGAAATTCGAAACCCGTCTTTAAGTACCTCGTCCTTGATGCCGCGACGTAACGCGGCGGCAACGCACACCACCACGTCGATGTCGTGGTCCCTGCCCAACTGCGACCACAAGGCAACCAGGTTGCGATCATCGGTCTGAGGTTCGGACAGCTTGTTGGCGTTGTAGACGCCATCGTTGTAGAAAAACACGCGATAGATTTCATGCCCCTTCGCGAGCGCGGCCACGGTAAAGCGATACGCACTGTCCGAGGCCTGATGCGTAAACGGGCCTTCGTTGATCAGGATTCCGAGTTTCATCAGAAATGCAGATGGGTCGATGCGTTCAGGCTACTGCGCGCACCGCGCCAATCGTCTATGTGGTGCCGGGTGAAGGCCAGCCCGGTTTTCTCGAAGAAACTCGGCCAGCCGATTCGATCAATCCACTCACCGATGCGCTCCCAGGCGTGCGCATCTTCCTTGTAAGCAAAAAGAATCGTCTTCACGATCTCTGCCACTTCGGGCCAACGCGGCGGGTTGTTCGGCAGTCCTGCGGCAACCAGCTTGTGAAAGGTCGGCTTCGAGCGCGCATTGGAATGTTTACCGCCGACCCAGATCGCCAGCTTGGTTGAATCCGGGCCGTTGATCTGCATCGGCGGGCAGGGTGGGTAACATGCGCCGCAGCAAATACATTTCTTCTCGTCGACCTCGAGTGACGGCTTGCCATTGACCATCGCCGGGCGAATCGCCGCCACCGGGCAGCGCGCCACAACCGCCGGACGCTCGCAGACATTGGCGACAATATCGTGGTTGATCTTCGGTGGCTTCGTGTACTGCACGTTGATTGCAATATCGCCCTGCCCACCGCAATTGATCTGGCAGCATGAGGTTGTGATGCGTACCCGGTTTGGCATTTCTTCGTGCGTGAATTCGTGGTGCAATTCATCCATCAACGCTTTGACGACACCGGATGCATCTGTGCCGGGGATGTCACAGTGCAGCCACCCCTGGGTGTGGGAAATCATCGATATTGAGTTACCGGTACCTCCGACCGGAAAGCCCGCCGCGTTCAGTCGTTCGATTAGTGGTCCCGTCTTCTCCTGGGAGGTAACCATGAACTCGGCATTGCTACGGGTTGTAAAGCGCAAGTGGCTATCGGCGAATTCATCCGCAATGTCACACAGCTTGCGGATCGTATGCACGTCCATCTGGCGCTGCGTCCCGGCACGCACTGTCCAAACT
>JAOTYS010000569.1 GCA_029861795.1 Gammaproteobacteria bacterium
AAATTTCGAAAGCGCCACTCTGGCACACATCGGCCCGCTCAATTTCATGCAGCGTGGTCGTGGCACCGATTCTTAAGCCCACATCGTCGGCTTTGATGTAATTCAAGCCCAGACGCTTGATATCCACGACCGCCTGAACTTCATCAAACAATTCTTCACGGTGACCCATAAAGAATGAACTGCCGGCAATCGGCACTGCATCCTCGCCATACTTCGCCAGCAGGGCGTAAGCATCTTCTATTTTCTCAGGGCTGTAGTATTCCAATGTCTTCACCTTTCGGTTATATCAGGGGCCCGGTGTCGCCCAGCGCCTGTTTCAGATTATTCTCAAACTGCTCAAACAGCTGGTCCATCTGGCCAGCAGCCACTTTTTCAATTAGCGCACCGCCAATACCACTAGCACTCACGTCTCCACTAAACTTGATTTTCGTTTCTTTATCAGAAATTCGCTCAAGATCGGTGGCACCTGAAATAGTTAGCCGGTAATGATTAGACCGTTCGAATAAACGCCCCTCACCAACGAACTCCGCTCGGTTCGGTGCCTCCATTAATGTCGCTTCCGTTCGCGCCTTGACCTTGCGCGTTGTGCGCATGACCTTTGCCTCCATCACCCAGTCGAAGGTTGTTTCACTGACTTTTTTGACCTCCTTGCAACCGGGTATGCACAGGCTGAACCGCTCCATATCGCTGACCAAGTCCCAAGTATCACCGAGCTCTGCTTTTACCAATATTTCTTTTACTATTTTCGCCATGACTGGTTTGCTGTTGAACCCGCGCTAATGGCGCGTATATTCAGCGGAATTCCGATCGAGTTCATTAAATTCCCGCAACAAAATATCATCACGTCTGATATTTCGAATCGGCACTGCCTCGCGGAATTTATTTAATTTGGAAAAGCTTAATGTCGCGCTAACAATTTCTTCTCCATCGCCACCTTGCGCGTAAATGTGATTGAAGCGCGGAAATTCTGGCCCCGCGATCGTGCTACAGCCATAGAACGATATCGTGTTTTCCTTGCCAACCAGATTAGCCGTGGCAGCATAAACCAGATTCTCGGTCGCACGCGCACCTGTTTGTTGCGTCATATAGGCACGACGGTCCGGCGATAGATCCGGGCTACCACTACAGTTAATAATTAAGCGCGCGCCCTTGAGCATCTGAATGCGTGCAACCTCAGGGTACATCCAGAAATCCGCACAAATCTGGATACCTACCTTGCCGAATCGCGTGTCGAAGACCGGTATCGACGTCCCACCTGTGAAACAAAGCGTTTCGGTAAATATAGGTGGCGGCCCCAAATGCAGTTTTCGGTATGTCCCAATGAGCCCTTCGGGGCCGATAAAAGGGCAGGAGATATAACGTCGCTCGGGCACAACCGCATCTTGCTCCGGCATGCCGAACACGATATACATATTGTGCTCCCGCGCCAGGGCACACAGTTCTTCGGTCGCTGGACCCGGAATGGTCTCCGCCAGTTCCCGATGCATACATAGCTCGGCACTGCACTCGTACCCGCTGAGCGCAAGTTCCGGGAACGCGACTATGTCTATACCTTGCATCGCCGCCTCTTTAGTCAGTCCTTTTATCTTGGCGAGATTGGCAGCCTTATCGCCCCACTCACTGTCGAAATTCACGCAACCCAAAGTGACGCTCTGCTCGTTAGATAGATCGCGTTCCGGAAGACTTACCACGGAATTACAACCGCCTCAGTGCCAAGGTCTCGGAATGTAGTTTCCCTGATCGACGGCCTTTGGGCGCGGCTCACCGTGTTCAACGATGACTTGACCGCGAAGAATCGTGTGTGTCGGCCATCCGGTAAGTTCCCAGCCATCGTAGATCGTCCAATCGCACATCGAATGCAACGTATCCGGACTGACGGTCTTTTTCTTGTTCAGGTCCACGATGACGATATCTGCATCCAGCCCAATTTCGATGCTGCCCTTGCGATGGCCGACGCCGAATACCTGAGCGGGATTGTAGGAACACACCTCGGTCACTTTTTCCAGCCCGATCCGGCCTTTATTGACACCCTCGCTGAGCATCACCGGAAGTATCAATTCTGACGTGTTGCCCAAACCCATCGGCGCATTCCAGATATCATCCCCTTTCATCTCGAGCGTAGTCGGCGCCAGGTCGGAACCCACGCACTGGATCAGCCCATTCTCGATACCTTCCCACAGACGCTCGTTGCACTGTTTGTCACGTAACGGCGGATTAACGCAGCCGCAAGCGGGATGGTCCAGCAACACCTGGGCAGGTTCTTCGCCGTTGTGCGTCAGGTATTGGGGACAGGTTTCGCCAATTACGTTGATGCCGTCGCGGCTCGCTTGAGCGAGAATGTCAACGCCTTCGGCGATCGTGATATGCGGTATGTATAACGGGCAACCCGCCTGATGCGCGAGATAAATCGCGCGATGCATGCATTCCGCTTCAACAAATGGTGGACGCGAATCATTCCACACTCCGAAATCCTTGCGACCCTGCGCGATCAACTCATCACGCAACATCAAGTGGATATCGATATTTTCGGTGTGACAGGCGGCGATAGCCGGCGCACCCAATTCGTGAATCATGCGAAACCCGCGAAACGTGGCTCCATCATCCGTCGCGGTAATTCCGAGCATGTCCGCGTGCGGGCCTTTATAACCCATGTTGAATTTGAATGAAGTCAGCCCGATTTGTTCGGGGCATTTTTCGATTTCTTCGGTCGTGATGGCATCGATGACCATCAGGTGCCAGAAACTGTCGACAAAACCTATGGATTCATAACGATTCTTAAGCTCTTCGAACGGTTTCAGCACGCCGTCCTTCAGCGCCAATATATAAACGCCCAGGCACGTCACGCCGCCGCAAGCCGCCGCCCGAGTCTCCGTTTCTGCCGCCTCCAGGGTATCCATGTAACCGAGATGAGCATGGGGATCCACAATTCCGGGCATTACGTGTAAGCCGGTCGCATCGATACGCCGGGCTGCTTCGGGCATCGTTTTGCTGTCACCCAAAGCGGAGATTTTGCCGCCGTCTATGGCGATATCCGCC
>JAOTYS010000570.1 GCA_029861795.1 Gammaproteobacteria bacterium
ACAGGAAACATAACCACGTATCCGTATGTTGTGCGCAATCGCTTGTTCGCAAACAGGCTCAAATCTCTCTATGCTTTGTTTGATCGAACAATTAATATTTTTCTGTGAGAACGTCTCCGAGGCCGCGCCGAAGATCGCGATCTCTTCGACCCCGGCAGCCAGGGCGGCCTCGAGACCCTTCATGTTGGGAACGAGCACTGGGTATGTCGTAGCGGCGCGTCGTTTGATGTTTGCCATGACCTGGGCAGTATCTGCCATTTGCGGCACCCATTTAGGAGACACAAATGCGCCAGCCTCAACTACCGACAATCCACTGTCGCTCAGTAAATTGATAAGCTCGACTTTAGCGTCTACGTGGACATGGTGTGCTTCGTTCTGCAATCCATCGCGGGGTCCAACTTCAACCAGTTTGACGCTATTTGGGAGGTTCACTGGCCGCAGCCTTGCTAAGCCTTAGCGATTTCCACATCATCGTCAGCGGGAAGTTCGTTTACCTCTATTCGTCCCTCGGTGTTTTCTTCAAATTTCAGCAGTTGGGTTCCTTCATCTACCAAATCATCGGGACGAACATGAACTTCTGTCACCTTGCCACGTGTGTGGGCCTTAATAGTGTGTTCCATTTTCATAGCTTCCAAGACTATCAACGGGGCATCGCGTTGAACTGTCGTCCCTGGTTTGACTAATACATCGATGATGCGGCCCGGCATGGGTGCGGTAAAAGTACCTGGGTAGGATATGCTGTGATCGGTGGCAACAGAAGGGTCATGCAGATTTACCCGATACGAGCTACCCCGAAAAAAAACTGTGAGTGCTTCGTCGAAGACAATGGTGGCGTGGTGCGTAACGCCATTCAAAGTGACCGTTAAGTCATCTCCATGCATCTCATAATCGGCAGCGGTTACTGTGATTTTTGACGGCAGCTCCATCTTGAGATTATTGTTGTCATCAATGGTGAGCCTCAGTTGCAGCTCTAGATCATCTTGCAAAAACCGCAATGTCTGTGTCGGATCTTCGTTTAGCCTCCAGCCAGCGCACAGATGCCACGGTGAAAAGCAATCATTTGAGTGGTTCGCACGTCTTGCTTGGCGTTCCGCCCTGTTGAGTAGAACTCCGACACAAGCCAGCGCCAATACAGTTTGAGGGAGCTCGTGGCGAACAGCTAAGAACTCTGTGGCATCACGATCCAATAGACCAGTGTCGAACCGTGCAGAACAAAATGTAGTATGACCGACTACTGAAGATAAGAACTCAGTATTGTGAGTCACGCCCACAATTTGGGTCTGCGCTAGCGCTGAACTCAGCCGCACCAATGCTGTACTTCGGTCTCTATCCCAGACCACAAGTTTTGCGATCATTGGGTCATAGTGGACGCTCACCATATCGCCTCTCTGTACGCCGGATTCGACGCGCACATAGCTTGACTCTTGCGGAAAGCGCAAGTGGGTAAGACGGCCAGTCGCGGGTAGAAATCCGCGCTGCGGGTCTTCGGCATAGATCCTCGCCTCCACGGCGTGACCGCGAATATCGAGTTCATGTTGTCTACGCGGCAGTGGTTCACCGGCTGCGACCCGGAGTTGCCATTCAACCAGATCTTGACCGGTAATCATCTCTGTTACCGGGTGTTCGACCTGAAGTCGAGTGTTCATTTCCATAAAGTAGAACGTTCCGTCATCATCGACGATGAATTCCACTGTGCCTGCGCCTAGATACTCGATGGCATTAGCGGCAGTGATGGCGGCTGCCGCCATGGCTTCATGTCTTTCTGCACTTAGTCGTGGGGCAGGCGCCTCTTCGATGATTTTTTGATGCCTGCGTTGCACCGAACAGTCTCGATCGAATAAGTGCACCATATTGCCGTGGGTATCTCCGAATACCTGGACCTCGATATGTCTAGGCCGTTCCACGAAGCGCTCGAGCAAAACCTTGTCGTCGCCGAATGCAGCGACTGCTTCGCGTTTCGCTGCCGCCAATGATTCGGCAAAGTCCTTCTCGTGCTTCACAATGCGCATCCCTTTACCACCGCCACCAGCGGATGCCTTAATCAAAACTGGGTAGCCAATGGTATTCGCTTCACGTTGAAGCGTTTCTAGTCGTTGGTCCTCACCGTGGTAACCCGTAATCAGAGGGACGCCCACGCCTCGCATGATGTCTTTGGCGATGCTCTTCGATCCCATGGTACGCAAGGCTTCCGCGCTTGGACCAACAAAGCAAATACCAGCGCGGGCGCACGCGCTGGCGAATTCGGGGTTCTCGGCCAGAAACCCGTAGCCGGGATGAATTGCTGTCGCCCCTGAGCGCCGCGCCGCGTCGACGATGGCCTCGATGTTGAGGTAGCTGTATTGGGCAGGGGGTGGGCCGAGGTAGTAGGCCTCATCACTCAGAGCGACGTGACGAGCGTGCCGATCCGCGTCAGAGTAGATGCCGACGGTACCGATCCCTAGTCGTCGTGCGGTGCGGATGACGCGGCACGCGATCTCCCCGCGGTTGGCGATCAGCAATTTGTCAAACATGTTCTATTCTTGATACCAGGCGGGACTGCGTTTTTCGAGAAAGGCGCTCACGCCTTCTCGTCCTTCGTCAGAGGCACGAATCTCAGCAATGCGCTCGGCAGTTGTGCGACGTAATGCGTCGTCTCGGGGGGAACGCTGCACCAATGCGATCATTTCTTTGGCGGCAGCTTTTGCGTTGGGCCCGCACTGACGCAAGACAGCCAATACATTTTCAAGTGCTGCCGGTAAAGCGTCAGTTGAGACGACTTCGTGTATTAAGCCTATCCGTAGCGCCTCGTGCGCGTCGAATCGTTCTGCGGTGAGGAAGTAACGACGCGCGGCGCGGGCCCCGATAGCGTCGATCACATAGGGGCTGATGACCGATGGGATTAGGCCCAAGCGCGTTTCAGATAGGGAAAACCGCGCCTTTTCTGCTGCAATTGCGATGTCGGCACACGCGACTAGACCCACTCCACCACCCAGGGCGGACCCTTGCACCAGCACCACGGTGGGCTTGGACAAAGTGTTGAACGTGTGCATT
>JAOTYS010000571.1 GCA_029861795.1 Gammaproteobacteria bacterium
AGGACTGTGGATGGCCGCGATGTGTACTTTCATCGCAACAGCCTCGTAGGCATGGATTTTGAACACCTAGACCCTGGCACGGAAGTTCATTACGTCGAAGAACAGGGCAACGAAGGCCCACAAGCCGTGAGCGTGGCCCTAAGCAAGCATCACGCACAAAGCTGAGTATGTAGGCGGGGAACACCTTGCTCCAAATGATGCACAAACAACGAGTGTTTGCAATATCACGAATGTACGCCAAGCGAGTGGCGCGATTGCTGTGCACATGAAAGCCCGACCCAGAACAATCGATCGGGAGAAAACCTTGCGGGGGTCGTATAAGAGCGAGCACCTCTTTTCCCACCTAGTAACGTTAAGGCGCATGTTTCATCGTCATCCAGAGCTGGCGTTCGAAGAAACGCACACGGCAGAGGTCATCGTCAGCGAGCTGAACCGGCTGGCCATACCTTATGAATATGAGGGCAAAGGCAGCGGTGTCGTGGGCCGCCTCACTGGCGGCGACGAGAACGCGCCAACGGTGGCGTTGCGGGCCGAGATGGACGCGCTGCCAGGCGCAGAAAGCACCAATCTACCCTTTGCCTCTATCGACAAGGGCAAGATGCACGCATGTGGGCATGACGCCCATATGGCGATGGTTCTTGGCGCCGCCAATCTGCTTAAAGAATCGCCTCCAGAAGGCCATGTCCTGTTTGTCTTTCAACCGGCGGAAGAACGGGGCGCAGGATCGCGGGTGGTTATTAGATCGGGTGCACTCAATGATGCGTGCGCAATCTTTGCAGGTCACGTTACTCATCATTATCAGGTCGGTGAAATCATGGTCGCTGATGGGGTGATTACGGCACAGTCAGACCGCTTCGCTATCAAGGTGAAAGGTAAGGGTGGTCACGGAGCGAGGCCTCACGAGGCCATCGATGCTGTAGTTGTCGCCGGTTTACTGATCGCGGCTATACAAACTTTGGTTTCGCGTGAGATCAACCCGGTCTACCCGTCTGTGATCACCATCGGCAAGGTGCAGGCGGGCAGTGCACCCAATGTGATTGCCGAGGAGGCGCTTTTAGAAGGCTCGATCCGTACCACCTTGCCTGAAGTGAGAAAACACATTCACCACGGATTGAAACGAATGGCAAAATCTTTAGGTGAGTTGTATAACGCCAAGCTCGATATCCGCATCAGCGAGGGTTATCCACCGGTCGTTAACACTTCCCGTGAGACTCGGATAGCATATCGCGCAGCGCGAAACATCGTAGGCGATGCAGGGCTCATGGCCATGGACCATCCGAGCATGGGGTCCGAGGACTTTTCCTATTACCTACGAGAGGTGCCGGGCTGCTTTGTTCGCTTCGGTGCTCGCCGCGAGCAGCAGGAATATATTCCGTTGCACAGCCCAGCTTTTGATATCGACGAAGAAGTGCTGAAGGTTGGTGCCGCCTTTTTCGATGAGGTGGTACGAGAAGCACTGCGCGATTATAGGCATGAAGATTGACAATGGAGTTCAAAGCCACGAATCCTTTCTCGATCGGCATGGAACTAGAACTGCAATTAGTCGATAGCAGAACTCTGAATCTCGCCGACCGTATTTTGCCATTGATGGAGTTCTATCCGGACAGCCCCTATGTAAAGCCGGAGTTCATTCAGAACACCGTCGAGATTGCCTCAAAGGTTTGTGATAGCGCCTCGAAGTTGCAATCTCACGTGACTTCGCTGGTATCCGAGCTCAGCACAAGATGCAGAAAGCTGGGGACAAGCCTCTGCGGCGCGGGCTCGCACCCCTTCTGTGAGCGTCTGGCGCTTATCACACCACTGCCGCGATACCTTAAGATCGAGGAGAGCACGGGATATGTGAGTCACACGCAGATCACCTTCGCAACTCATGTGCACATCGGAATGACCTCCGGCGACGAGGCCATTGCCCTCTTGCGTGGGCTGAAGCCCTATCTTCCGCTACTGATTGCCGTATCGGCCAATTCCCCCTTCTGGCGTGGCTATGACACGAGTTATGCTTCCTACCGTCATCGGATTCTGGCGGCTACGCGAAGCTATGGAATACCGCCATCTTTTCAGAGCTGGGCTGACTTTTCGCATTTCTTTGACACAAGTCGTCGAGCGGGGATGTTTGAAACCATAAACGATATCCACTGGGACATACGTCCGCGCCCGCACCTGGGAACCCTGGAGATCCGCGTAATGGATGCGCAGTCCACTGTCAGCGACGCGATCGCATTAGCCGCATTCGTTCGCGCCTTGATTGTCTACCTCAGGCGTACCCAGGGTGCAGCGCGATCTGGGCAATTACTCAAACCGCTACCGTGGTGGATTGAGAAAAACAATCACTTCCAGGCTTCTCGGCTGGGTCTTGACGCAATGTACGTTAGCGACGAACAGGGCCGGGTCCGGCCTCTGGTAGACATTTTTCGTGAGGTGACAGATGCGGTGGCTGTTGCCGCGGAGGAACTGGGTGAGACGCGTTATCTCCAACATCTGACAGCGGCCATGGAGAGCGGCCCGGGTTATACACGACAAAGGAGGATTTACCGGCGAACGGCGTCGCTGAAATGTGTGGTTAGCTCGCTGGTTGACAGGCTGAAACAGGACACATTGCCCAGGCATTCCTCCGACTGCGCGCGCGTAACATCCTGTCGGTGATCATTTCTTGAGCTAGATCAATGCAACGAACCCTCGAAGTAATATAGTTAATTTTGCTATTTTCTAACATGTGAAAGGCTAATGATCATTGAACGTATCAATGTGCCCGATGTCGGTGCGCCCGATCCGGAACAAAAGAATTCTCCAATCTTCGATCGCGAAAGCGACGAGTTTGAATTGCTTGATCTCGAGCTGGAAACTGGCGTTTGTTACTTTAATGGCGTGAGTTACGCCATTGGTGAATATATTTGCAGCGGCAATGAATTATTGCGCTGTGAGGAGCGCGGGGTTTGGGTGCGCAAGGGTTCGTGTTATCCGGGTTGAGTATGCACGTGTATCGCACCACAGCTGCAAGGTCTGCAAACAAGGCAAGAACGGAG
>JAOTYS010000572.1 GCA_029861795.1 Gammaproteobacteria bacterium
AGTAACAACTAACAGGTAGCAAGTAAAAGTAGCTTTCGCTTGGTACTTCAAACTTCAACCTTGCGACTAGATTCATATGTTTCTCAGTAGTTCATTGATATTGATTTTGCCGCGTGTTTTTTCGTCGACGTGTTTGACGATGACAGCACAATACAACCCGTGACTACCGTCCGCTGCCGGCAACATCCCCGATACGACGACCGAGCCGGCCGGTACCCGACCATATATGATTTCACCGTTCTCACGATCGAGAATCTTCGTGCTTTGACCTATATAGACACCCATCGAAATCACTGACCCTGCTTCTACGACCACACCTTCTACGATCTCCGAGCGCGCACCGATAAAACAGTTGTCCTCGATAATGGTCGGGGCAGCTTGAATCGGCTCAAGCACGCCACCGATGCCAACCCCACCCGACAGATGTACGTTTTTGCCAATGAATGCACATGAGCCCACTGTTGCCCATGTGTCGACCATCGTTCCTTCGTCGACATAGGCGCCGATATTGACATAGCTGGGCATTAACACCACGCCGGGTGCAACATACGCCCCATACCTGACTGTGGCTGGCGGGACGACGCGAAAGCCGCATTCACGAAAGCTGCGTGAGCTGTAGTCCACGAATTTGGATGGAATCTTGTCGTAGTAGTTGGTAAAGCTGCCTTTGATAAGGTTATTGTCTTCGATCCGAAAGTACAGCAGCACTGCTTTTTTTACCCATTCATTGACGACCCAAGTACCGTTCGATTTTTCCGCTACCTGAGCCTTACCACTGTCAAGCAGTTCGATGGCTTCCAAGACTGCGTCCTTCACGTGTGTTTCGACGGTTCTTGGTGTGATTTCTGCTCTACGCTCAAAGGCTTGATCAATCACCTGTTGGATTTCATTCATGAACGACTCTCCAAGTAACGTTATCGCGAAGTTCTCATTACGTTCCGCACCAACTCAATTGCGACCTCGTCCTTGGGCTGGGTTCTTGTCTCGATCTACTGAGATCGGAATAGAAGTAATACGGACATTCGTTATTGTGTTTGGTATTGGTAGAAAGTGACAAATTATAAGGCATCTGAGTTTTGGCCTCCAAGCCGGGATTGGCATGCATCGAGTTTGTTAACCGAGGCGATAGCGCTAGACAAGCCGCTCCTTATACATAAGAATCAGCGGGCCGTCATTCCTCATCGATTAGCCAGGAGCATCGATTGATTGCGTTTAGCACAGCCTTGAAGTCTAAGGAGTTTGTCGTCACCAGTGAACTCAACCCACCAAAAGGTACCGACTTAACAAAACTGTATGAAGCAGCAGATCGCCTAAGAGATTGTGTTGACGCATTTAATCTAACGGATTCACATAACGCAAGAATGTCAGTCGCACCGATGGCGGTCGCACACATGTTGCATGATAGAGGGATTGAGTCGATAGTGCAGGTGACTACGCGCGACCGCAATCGCATTGCGTTGCAGGCGGATCTCTTGGGTGCCGCCGTGCTCGGGGTCAACAATATCGTTGCTATGGGCGGCGATCCACCAGGCCATGGAGATCACCCGGAAGCGAAGCCAGTATTTGACGTTTATGCAGCGATGATTATTAAAGCCGCGCGTGCGCTCGAAAATGGTACTGATCTCGCGGGTAACACCGTTAATGGCACGCCGAAATTTTGCGTGGGCGCGGTAGTGAATCCTGGGGCAACTAATATCACCGGTGAAATCAAGCGAATGGAAGAAAAGATCCAAGCCGGGGCTGATTTTCTTCAGACCCAAGCGATTTTTGACCCTGGCGCATTCGAAAAATTCGTCAAACTGACCGAGTCTCTTAACGTACCTGTTCTCGCTGGCATTATTCCTTTGAAGTCAGCAAAGATGGCAGCGTACTTAAACGCTAAGGTCCCCGGCATTCATGTTCCAGACGTGCTGATTCGGGAGATCGACGAGGCGGTGGAACTGGACAACACAAGCACCGCTATCGCGGTTCGGACGATTAAGGCGCTAAGGGGGCTTTGTCAGGGAGTTCACATCATGCCAGTTGGCCGCGAACGGCTCCTCCCTCGCATCCTTGAAGAAGCGGGTATCAGCAGCGGGACATCCTGATGTACTTAAGACTTGCTGGTTATCATTTATTGGTACGCTCGCCGAATATCGCAGTACCGATGCGCACTAACGTGGCACCTTCGGCGATGGCTATCGGGTAGTCGTTAGTCATCCCCATTGAGAGCTCGGTAAATCCCTTTAGGCCAAAGCGCTCGGTGCAATCGTCTCGTAGTTTTCGTAACTGAGCGAAGCCATCCTGTAGCTCCGATTCGTTGGCGGTGTAAGCTCCCAACGTCATCAATCCGCGCAACACTATGCCAGCAAGTTCAGCCTCTAAGATCTGCTCGACTAGGGCAAATAGATCTCTCGGTGCCGTGCCGTGCTTACTGGATTCACCCGTCACGTTAACCTGAATAAGGCCATTGATCGGTTTTCCAGCCCGTTGTGCATGACGTGACAGTTTCGCTGCCAGGTCAAGCCGATCAATTGAGTGTACCCAGGCGAACTGGCCCGGAACGAACTTCACTTTGTTGGTCTGTAGATGGCCAATAAAGTGCCACGTGAGACCGTGGCCTTCGAACTGCGGAATCTTGGTGCGCGCGTCTTGAATCGTATTTTCGCCAAACTCCAGCTGGCCGGCGCGGACTGCCGCCTCCACCGCTGATACCGACATGGTTTTGGAGACGGCGATCAGCCTGATATCGTTTGCATCTCTGTTTGCCGCACGCGCTGCACTGGCGATGGTCTGTCGAACCGCCGCGAGGTTTCGCGCGATATGATTAGGGGAGAGCGGGCTGGGATTTGTCGCCGGTAACTGGGCCATGGCGTTGTATACGCCTGCCCCGTTCACTTGTCGATAGGTGTTCGACTAATCCTTGCGTGACACCAGCTTTACGCTGCGGTTCAAGTATCCCTTCGGATCTACCGCTCTACCGCGACGCAACACCTCAAAGTGAAGATGGGGGCCGGTGGAGCGCCCAGAGGTGCCAACGG
>JAOTYS010000114.1 GCA_029861795.1 Gammaproteobacteria bacterium
CTCGGTGCCAGCATAGCGACCGATGATTCCCATACCACTGAACTGCTGCCACCAGGTCTCGGTCGGTCGGTCATACATCACTAGATCACTCTTACGCAAACGCCCGGTGGTACCAAAGTCGAGGACCTCTCCAGCCACTCGTCGATCGAACACAATGGATGCATTACACAATGGACAGAAGGTCACTGCAACTGGAACACCACGCAGCTCGTCATTGACGATCTCGTGATACATTAATATTTGCAGTGGATAAGCCCGCGCCATTCCGTCAATATCCACCACAATGACGGGTTCCCGAGGATCTAGCCAGGGTTCAGCCTGACCGTTGTCGATAAATTTTGGTTCGTCTATTGCAGGGATACCATCCCGTGGGGGGCCGCCGGACGTGATTTCGTCCATGCTAACAATGATGTTATCGAAATCTGTGCGCGGAAACTCCTCGGATAGTGGGCCTGCCCCTATAAGCAATAAGCCCGACGCATCGAGCGCCCACCAGCCAAGCAAAGACAGTGTACCGATACGTAAAAGTCGAAGTGACCATCTTTTTGAATGGAGTAAGGCGTGCACTATCGATACCCCGCGGAAGTTGCATTCACGCCGATTAGACCACGACCAGTGGGACATAGTTCGTTCGTCAGCACCAACCGGGCGGAGTGATTCGCTCAGAGTGCCAAATCAGCCATCATCAATGGTGACCAACATGCTCACCACTGAACTCTTGGTATCATTAGCGTGAAGGCGGATCAATGAGATTACCCTCATCCTATCCCGCAGCCTCTCTATGGGATACATCGCTGGATAACCAAGGTTTGGTACCGTGGTTAGGGACATCAGTAAAAAGTAGCGACATTGCTCAGTTTGAGCGAAAAACTCTCTATCACTTAACGCTGGCCGAGGCGGCTCGACGCTCTTGCGTTGGGCAAACACCATGGTCAACCATGGGTTGATGCTAAACACGCAATCGTCCTTCGGTATGTATGATTTCGTCGCCTTAATGGAATCGTGGAATCGATTCATAAAAGCTGCGTGCGATTTCGCCTTGGCAATGTCGCTTTGCTCTAGCCACTGTCTTGTCTTCGCAAAGTGGGCCATTGACGCGTCCACGGGTACCATCGAGCGTTTCACAATAAAGGTACTAGATGTGATCATCGTAATCACTACAAAGCCTATGTAGAGACCGGGAATTAGCTTCAGCATTGTTACATGCGCGTATCGACCGGCAACGTATACAAACAGACTCAGGCCCTGCAAAAGTAGTATTGGTACTACTACGTATAGAAACCGCAATGCATGATCAGGATGCGGCCAGACCAGGATGATGCAAAGGTAGATAAGTACGTACCATGCGTCCAGTTTGAGCAACCATAATCGCCGCATCATTCCTAACGCACACAAACAAAGTATTGCAGCAGACATCAATTGCCCGTGGTCTGTCAAAAAGTGATCTAAGCCCTTAGACCAATTTAGCCAAATAACCAACCCATTAACCTGAACAAACTCTAGGACAACGCGAACAGGATCACCGCTGAGAAAATCTAGGAGATCCGTGGCGTAACTAGTGGTATACGAATGCGACAACTTGTAAAGCTGCCAAATTACTTGGGGCAAGACAGACAGCCCGATGAGCACAACTTTTTTAGGCTTATTCTGGAGGACTACGAGCACTATAAACGCGAGCACCAATGCGACACCGACCGTCCTAGTCAACATAGAAAGACCGACAAGCACCGCAGCGGCGAGCAACCATTTTTCGTTTGCCGTTGATCGCTCAAAACTCGCCAGCGCAAGAAGTGTCAAAAACAGATACAAGTGCTCACTGATAATAATTTGAGAATGCAGCAGCGTAGTTGGAAGCAGCGCGAACACTGCGGTTAATAACACCGCGAGAAAGAATTGTCGGAGCTCCGTCATACTCCAAAAGTAATAGGCAAACAGTGCGGCCAGTAGTGTCACGGTATTGACAAGATGAGAGATCTCTGGATGAGCGCTACCTCCCCCAAAAAGTCCCAATACAAACGGAAACAGGGGAGGAAACGGATATTCCGAACGGATGAAATCAACCAAGCTATCTGGTATCTGCTCGCTGTGAAAAAAACCGTCTGCAAGCAACAAGTAAATAGCAGAGTCCGACATAAAATCTGAGAACTCGCCGTGCCATGTGAAATAGAAATAGAACGCGCTGATGGCGGCGAATAGCGTCACACTCGCCACAGTGAAAAATACTCGAGAACTCTCAGCGTTTCGTATCATCAATGGAGTAACGTAACCCATGCGGCACTAGACCAGATCCTGTTCTAATCCGGGTGAAAGGCAGTTACTGATTTTCTACGAGTATAGACACTCAATCATATTAGTGATCGATGGGCACATTTGTGTCTCTACCTGAGGAGTGGACAGAACGCCCTCGAGTAATGTGACAGGCGTTTGTGATTGGGATTACAGCCTCTTGTGGCGGTCACCCCTGAGACGCGAGTCGACGCAGTGTCAATGTTGGCACAGAGCTATCCGATGAGATATCTTGCCAGGGCACCCCATTGTTCTCGGTAGTGATCCACCAGCATCAGTCCGAATAGCATCGCCAAATACTGAATCGAGAAACCGAATGTTCTTCTAGCCAAGTCGTCGCTATAGCGGCGATACAACATCAGCGCATAGTGAATAAAACGCGCATTCAGAGCCAGTGCTCCGATTAGATACATCCAACCCGACATCTGCGTTGCGAACGGCATGATCGACACGGCCGCCAACAACAACGTGTAAAGCACAATCTGTAGACGAGTGAATCGCGCACCATGGGTTACAGGCAACATGGGAATTCCCGCCGTCGCGTATTCTTTGTGACGGTAAAGGGCTAGCGCCCAGAAGTGGGGGGGTGTCCAACAGAAAATAATTAGAAACAGTAATAGTGCATCAGCACTAACTTCCCCGGTGACGGCAGACCATCCCAGCACCGGTGGCGCGGCACCGGCCGCACCACCAATGACAATATTCTGTGGGGTTAGTCGCTTTAGCAAGACCGTGTAGATCACCGCATAGCCAATCAACGACGCAAAAGTGAGAATTGCGGTTAGTACATTCACACCCAGGATCAACACGGCCATCGATACGCCGCTCAGGACAACCGCAAAACCCAGTGCCTGATATTTACTGATCGATCCTGTTGGTAGCGGTCTTCCTTGAGTCCTGGACATCAATGCATCCACCTTGACGTCCAGTAGCTGGTTAACTGCTGCACCCGAGGCCGCAGCCAAGCCAATACCAATGGTTGCCAGCAACAACACGTGGATCGGCACCATACCGGGCACTGACAAAAACATGCCGACGATAGCAGTGAATATGATAAGGGACACCACCCGTGGCTTCGTCAGCTGATAATAGTCATACGCGCAGTCAGCAAATCCGCGGTGGCGACTATGCCGCAATGCGGCAACTGTCACACAGGCATTTACGTTTTTTGTGTTGGTACCCGAACTCATCACAAATTAACCGACCTGGGATGCTTTTAGTAATCGCTTTAGATCTTTCTTTATTCCTGTAGGGTCGGCGTTCTCGGGGTAGCTCATAATCAGATTACCCAGTGGATCGACGACATAGAGCCTGTATCCCATTCTGTCCGCCAGCTGATGTTGTGACGCAAACTGTGAGGCCAGAGCGCGTATGGAGTCTGGTGCACCCATCAACGCTAAAATACCGGGATACCGCTCCACGATTCCGGCAGCAGCGTGTTGTGCGGCGTCATTCGCAAAGATCGCCACACTATTCACACGGGAGACATTCTTGCCCTGCGCTAGACGAACTTGGTTAATCTTGAACAAGGCGTTATGACACGGATCAGTGCAATGCCCATCAACAAAATAAATCAAATTCCAGCGCGGCTGCAGTGCGGCAAACTGGAACTCTCTGCCATCCAGCGTGCGTAGCGGCACGTTCTGTATCGGCCTCACCGGTTCCACCAAATTCCCGTGATGCACGAAACTAGTCGGCTGCCATAGAAAAAAGACAACAAATGCGGCGACGATCGGCAACACAAATATCAGAACTAGAAATATTAGCTCCAGTCTTACACGAGACCGTCGGCCGTCTCTTGCATCGACGTCTACGGCACTATTGGCTGTCCGATTCATTTTGTTCGGGCATTTTGCTGTGTTTGAAGTTCATGGCAACAAATATGATCGCCAATGCGACAGCCATGGCAAACCACTGGAATGCATAGGCGCGATGTCGTGCCACCCAATGATCATCATAAGTCGGCCAAACGCGCACGAACCCCCCTGCGTCGCTGTCAGGTTCTAGCAGGACAACCAGGGGATACACCTTAAAAGGCACCTCATTCGCATAGCGCCGCAGGTCTAGATGTTGCCAAACGGGCTGCCACTGGCCGACCTCAGCCCGGGAGCCCTCTAGGGTAAAATATTCGCTTGTCGGCGCCCACAACCTCCCTGCGACATCGATGACCCCCTCGGGTCCTACTGCCTCGGGGAGCGTCGTTCTACTCTCTCCCCAGGGAATCCAACCCCGATTGATCAATATAATTAAATCGTTTGCCAAATCGGTGGCTGCTACGCGCAAAGGCGTCAATACATGGTAACCGGGCTGACCCTGATGAACTTTATTGTCCACCAGTATCTGGTAGTTAAAATCGTAGCGACCCGATAATCTAACTGAAGAGTGCTGCAAGGCATCCACGTTATCTCCAAGATCCTCTAATTGTTTAGGCGGTGATTCGCGTCGGGCATTATACAAGTCCTGCTGCCGCTGCTTTTGTTCCGCACGCTCTAGCTGCCAGAAGCCCAATCCAATAAGAACAGGTAGCAAAGTAATGGTTGCCAATGTCGGCCAAATCGTCGGCCCAAATCTATAGCCAGAAGCCATTTATGCAAGCTGCGTGTCCGCTGCGCCGTGAACACCCTCCGATTCTGATATGATGCCGTGACCAGCCTAACCGGAATCCATAGTTGCTTGCGAAACTCGTCATTCTGCTCCTGCTATTGCTCATGGTAGCAAGCCTGGCAGCGGCATTAGTGTTCATGTACAAAGACCGCGGTCGAGGCACCCGCACAGTCAATGCACTCACTGTGCGAGTGTCAATATGGGTGGTGTTATTCGTCCTGCTGCTGGTCGGCGTTTACTCTGGACTTATCACGCCAAGTAACTCACTGCGTCCACACTCTTCAAATAGTTCGAGCCAATAACCTGTACGAGCCTGCTCTCGGCCATACGACGTAGTCGATGGTGTGCGCGGCATTACAGTACATAGACGAGGATGAACAGCCCGACCCAGACGGTGTCCACAAAATGCCAATACCAGGCCGCGGCTTCAAACGCAAAATGCCGTTCGGGTTTAAAGTGTCCTCTTATACAACGAAACCATATTACGGTGAGCATGATGGCGCCGATGGTGACATGGAAGCCGTGAAATCCGGTCAACATGAAAAACGTTGCGCCATACACACCGGTCCCTAGAGTCAGACCTAGCTCAGAATACGCATGGTGATACTCGGAGGCCTGCAACACCAAAAACAGAACGCCCAACACAACGGTCAACGCCAGCCAGAATATCAGCTTAGCCCTGTGATTTGCGATCAGCGCATGATGGGCGATGGTTACTGTGACGCTAGACGAGAGCAAGATCGCCGTATTCCAAAAGGGTATTCCCCAAGCACCGATAGTGGAGAACTGACCCTCCTCAGCAGGCGTATCTGATGCGATTATTGATGCTCCCTCCGGTCCTGCGGTCGGCCATACAGCTTCAAATCCGGGCCACAACAGCTCGGTCTCGCCAAGCCAGGGCACCGCCAGATTACGCACATAAAACAGCGCACCAAAAAAGCCGCCAAAAAACATCACCTCGGAAAAGATGAACCATGCCATACCCATGCGGAAAGAGGTGTCCACATCTGTGTTGTACTGTCCACCTTCGCTTTCACCGATGACCGTGCCGAACCAGCCGACCATCATAAAGATAATGATTCCTGCACCGATCAGCATCAGCCAAGGGCCTAAGCTAATGTCGTTCATCAACATGACAAAGCCAATGGCCAGGGAAAACAGGCCGCAGGATGCCACGATCGGCCAGGGGCTTGGATTGGGCAGATAATAACTGCCTGGGGCTTCACTCATTCCACAATCCTCTTCATTTCAGTTTAGTAGCTGCTCTACTAAGCCTTGCTCATGTGCCAACATCGTCGCTCCGCGAACCACTCTCAGCAATTTTGTCGGCGTAATTATCAGCACCGAAAAACGCATAGGACAAAGTGATGGTGTTTACATCTGTTGGCAGGTCGGATTGCACCACAAAACGCACGGGTAGATCGATTGCTTCACCCGGTTCCAATGTCTGCTGAGTGAAACAAAAGCACTCAGTCTTCTTGAAGTGCGCGGCTGCCCGCGAAGGCGCCACACTTGGTACCGCCTGAGCCACCATCCGTTGCTTAGAGTTGTTGCGTGCATGGAATGTGGCCTCAACAATATCGCCCGGATGAACCCGCATGCTGGAAGTATTTGGACGAAACTCCCAGGGCAAGCCTTGCATGGCATCGCCGGTGAACTCCACTGTCACCCAGCGACTACTGTCAACTTTCCCCGACGCAGCCTCGCTCGCCGTGATCATGCCGGTTTTGCCGTTGATACCCGTCAACTCACAGAATACTTGGTATAAAGGCACTAGGGCATAGCCAAATCCAAACATCGCCACCACCACCAGCGCCAACCTCCCGACCAACCAATGATGGTTTGTTCCAGATCGGGCTGATGTATCGGTTGTGTTCATGTCCAGTCCTGAAACAGTGCAAAGATGAAGAATCCCAAGGCTATCGCACCTAGTATAAGCGCCAACCTAATATTTGCTCTGCGCTTTGACGGTTCGATAGGATCCATTCACCACAAAACCACTCGCCCCCTACCTAATCTGGGGTGGAGTTGCAAAGGTGTGATACGGTGGCGGCGAAGGCAATGTCCACTCCAGGCCCTCCGCACCGTCCCATACAGTGTCAGTCGCTTTCTCACCGCCGCGTATAGTCTTGACAACAATGTACGCGAATAACAGTTGGGACAGACCCAGACCAAACGCCCCAAGACTTGAAACCACGTTGAACTCGGTGAACTGCAAGGCGTAGTCTGGGATTCGACGCGGCATACCCGCAAGCCCGAGAAAGTGCTGTGGGAAAAAGGTGATATTGAAGAATATTGCCGTCAGCCAGAAATGAATCTTGCCGAGTTTTTCGTCGTACATGTAACCGGCCCACTTCGGCAACCAGTAATAGGTCGCTCCCATCATCGCCATGATAGATCCGGAGAACAACACGTAGTGGAAGTGCGCCACCACGAAATATGTATCGTGATACTGAAAATCCGCGGGCACAATAGCGAGCATCAAACCCGATAAACCGCCGATGGTAAACAGAAAGACCACAGACACTGCGAACAACATCGGGGTCTCAAACGTCATCGACCCTCGCCACATAGTCGATACCCAGTTAAACACTTTCACGCCTGTGGGCACCGCGATCAGCATGGTCGCGTACATGAAAAACAACTCGCCGGCGAGCGGCATGCCGACAGTAAACATGTGATGAGCCCACACGATAAAGGACAGAAACGCAATAGCCGCCACCGCAAGCACCATCGAGGTATACCCAAACAAGGGTTTGCGGGAAAAGGTAGGGATGATCTGCGAAATGACGCCGAAGGCTGGCAGTATCAGGATATACACCTCCGGGTGTCCGAAGAACCAGAATACATGCTGGAACAAGACGGGGTCGCCGCCACCCGCCGGATCGAAAAACGCAGTACCGAAGTGGCGATCAGTGAGTAACATGGTTACCACGCCAGCCAGTACTGGCATCACAGCAATCAACAGATAGGCGGTGATCAACCAGGTCCATACAAACAAGGGCAATTTCATCAACCCCATGCCCGGTGCGCGCATATTGAGAATGGTGACGACGATATTGATCGCACCCAACACCGATGAAATTCCCAGCATGTGAATAGACAGGATCGTCATGTCCACACTCATTCCGCCTTGCACCGACAGCGGCGCGTACAGCGTCCACCCCGCGGAGGGACCACCACCGGGTACGAACAAGCTACCGAGCAACAGAGTAAAAGCAAACGGCAGTATCCAAAAACTCCAGTTGTTCAGACGTGGCAAAGCCATGTCCGGCGCACCGATCATCATCGGGATCTGCCAATTAGCAAAACCAACAAAACCCGGCATGACCGCGCCGAATATCATGACCAGCGCATGCAAAGTGGTCATCTGGTTAAAAAAGTGCGGGTCAACCACTTGCAGGCCCGGTTGAAACAACTCGGCCCGGATCACTATCGCCATGAGCCCGCCGACAAAGAACATCACCAACGAGAAGATCAGGTACATGGTACCTATGTCTTTGTGATTGGTGGTGGTCACCCAACGCATGAAGCCTGCGGGTGGACCGTGATGATGATCGTCGTGATGAGCAGTGTCTGCGTATGCCATGCCTATCTCCTAACTAAAACTCAGCGCAAAGCCTTCACTTGGGGTGGTTGCACCATATCGCCGGTACTGTTGCCGAAGGAATTACGCTGATAGGTAATCACGGCAGCGATGTCGGCGTCACTCAGTTGCTCTTTGAATGCCTGCATCGTGGTGCCGGGCTTGCCGTTCATGACCAAATCTAGATGTCCATCCACCGGACCAGTGGCGATCGCGCTTCCAGCGATCGCGGGAAACGCACCAGGGACGCCCTCGCCGGTTGCCCCATGGCAAGCCATGCATTGGCCATATACTTCCTTACCACGCTCTAGCAATTCATCCATTGTCCAGGTCCTGTCGGCCTCGCCCGCCGCCGCGACTTGCACATTCTGCTGCGCTGACACCCAGGTATCGAATTCCTGTTCAGACACCGCCTCGACCACGATGGGCATAAATCCGTGATCTTTACCGCATAGCTCAGCGCACTGTCCACGATAGATACCGGCCTCTTCTATATAAGCCCAGCTCTCATTGATGTAACCTGGAATAGCATCTTTTTTGACGCCCAATTTCGGCACCCACCACGCATGTAGGACGTCGTTTGCGGTTATAAGAAAACGGATTTTCTTGTTGGTGGGTAACACTATGGGTTTGTCTACCTCAAGCAAGTAGTGCTCGCCTTTGGGCTCTGTGTTTTCGATCTGCGAGCGCGGTGTGGAGAGCGTGCTGAAGAAAGTGACGTCGTGATCAAGATAGTCATACCGCCATTTCCACTGGTACCCAGTGATTTTCACGGTAAGGTCGGATTCGGTGGTGTCTTCCATATTGATCAATGTAGCGGTGGAAGGGATAGCCATGCCGATGAGGATAACAAATGGGATTATGGTCCATACAATTTCCATGGCGGTACTGTCGTGGAATTGCGCCGCCTGATACCCCTTGCTCTTGCGATGCGCGTAGACAGAGTAAAACATTACCCCGAACACGACGACAAAGATGACCAGACACACCAACATGATTAGGTTGTGTAGCTCGAGGATCTCCATCGCGATCGGCGTCACCGGTGACTGCAAATTCAACTCCCAAGCCGCGCCGGCGACATCAGTCATTAATGAAAGCAGTGCCCCCACTGCGATCGTTCCGTATTGTTTGGTCCGAGATGACATCATGCCCTGATTCTCCCAAAGCAGTAATTCAGATATCTAGCTGGCTCCACCTTCAGCCCTGCCCACAAGTGATTCTCAAAATTGACATTCACGTATTCTAACCACAGTCACCCCAAACGAATTGCCCTTTGCAGTTGAGTGGCAAATTCACGTCTGGCCTCCTCGGTCAGGCAACCACCGAGGGCGATGCGGCGACCGTGCGAGCCGATCAAGAGCCGAGATGGGTGCCACCTATGCAATCCCGGCTCCAGGAATACCTTAGTCCAGTACCTTTGAAACTCATAGCTGATTTCTCTTGCGCCAAGACGCCGCGTCACCCTTACCGCACTGTCATCGACAATAATCAACTCGTAATCGTTAGTATGGCGGGACACCGTCACTAGCACTACACCGACCACCAGCAATTCGAGGCCAGCAAAAGGTAGAACCATCCATGCGCCGAGTGTGGCCAGATAAAACCCGATTGCCATCGCCACCAGCGTTAGGCTCACAAAAAGCCCCAGCATAGCGCTTAGCGAAAGAGACTGATTAGGCTTGATCGTCGCTTGGAAATACGACCGGCTAGGATCGGCTGAAGCGTCTATCATGGACCTTGCTTATTGCGCGCCTCCCAGCGCGAATCTGTCTCCCCGGCTGGCACCAGACTGGCCAAGTGACTCATTAGTTCTGTGAGGGAACTGGCCCTTTCTGAGGACCGCTGCTGCGCTCGATCACCGGCCCAAAAAGCGGCAGCACCGTACCATACTGGCGCGTAGTGCCGCAAGGCACAATCCTTCGATAACAATAAGCTGGGCGAAGCCGTTGGGGCCTGACTTAAACTCTTACAGACCGCTACCACAGACGGACCGTGTCGACTCAGCACGGTCACAGCCGCTTTGTTGTAATTTGTTCCAAAGCCACAGTCGCAACACCCTTCTTGTTTATACCCACGTTTCCGGCATCCGGGACCCAAGCGTGGCCATATACCACCTCGTAGGTGACAGGCAGCAAGTTGTCTGCATTGCGCTGCGCCTGGTAGGCGGCCTTAAATCGCCCGAAGCGATCCCGCCCCGTGAGCGTGCGACGCCGATCAATGTTGGCATTGCGAGAGCCCAAACACTTTATGTCGCGTAGCAGATCTTCCAGGGAACGGTAAGTCACTGTGATTCGATCAACATCAACCACTGGGTCAGTGAATTTGGCATGCATCAAGGCATCCCCTAAATCATGCATATCTAAGAACTCGTGCACATGGGGTGTGCTATCGGCCTGCGACCATGATGTACGCAACTCCTGCAATGTATCGGGGCCATAGGTTGAGAACGTCAGTACACCACCCGGCTTGAGCACGCGCCAAAACTCGTCCAATGCGACTTTGGTATGGCACCACTGTAGCGTCGAATCCGACACCAGCACATCGACCGAGTCTGTATCGATCGGTAAACATTCCGCATCGCCGACCACAAAACGCTGCTTGCTCATCCACCGTCGCTTGTTAGCAGCCGCACGTGTCATCTCAGCCGAGACGTCCACGCCCGTGACCCGCGCGTGACGAAACAAACGCTCGAGCTGACCCATGACATATCCGCTTCCACAGCCAACGTCCAGCACCCTCATAGGTTCGACCTTTACTAACTTGAGGCGCTCGATCAACTCGTCGGCCACTGTGTGATGCAGCACGCCGATTTCATCATAGCGTGCTGCCGCACGGGCGAAC
>JAOTYS010000573.1 GCA_029861795.1 Gammaproteobacteria bacterium
ATTGGCCATCCTGTATGCCCGTGAAGGCAAGCAACCGACCATGATTGCCAGAGATATAGAACGGCTGTTCGGCTACGACATCTCCACGCCGGTCGACGTACTCAGAGAGACCTACGAATACAACGAAACCTGTCAACGCACGGTCCCGGAGGCGATCCGCTGTTTCGCCGAGGCCGAGGATTTCGAGGATGCGATTCGCAACGCGATCAGTATCGGTGGGGACTCGGATACGTTGGCAGCGATAACGGGGAGTATTGCAGAGGCAACGTGGGGTGTGCCGGAGGAGATTGGGAAGGAAGCATTGGAAGAATTGGACGAGAAATTGCGAACTACATATTTGGAGTTCATGGGAAGAACGCGAGACTATTGCTGAATGGACGAAAGAATCAAGCGACTGGATACGCCGAAGAAGTGTGAAATCTTCGCAAGAAATGCAACCGAGCATGGGCGCCCGGATCTGGCGCAAGAGGCTTTACAACGCGCGGTTCAAATACGAGCGGATGAGCATGGCGCCGGAACGCCTGCGGAAAAGGAGGCGCTACAAGCAATATATGATTACGAGGAGTTGCTGACCAATAAGAATGGGCGGCGAACTCGCGCCCATAGAACATGGCAGATGATTAAGCGCCACGGCATGATCGAAGCAATCGAACGAGCAGTTAATCGACCAGTTGAGCCACAAGGCTACACCTTGCTCGTTGAGATGGGCCTTGAGGAGCTCGCGTTTGAAGCAGTGATTTTGAGGCATCCGGAAGTACTCAGTGAGGATGCACGGCGAATCTCTAATGAACGTCTCAAAGTCTGGAACGCAGTTTCTGAGAAATGAGGTGACTGGTGATGAACCAATTTCAGTCTATATTTACGGCTTTCGCCGAAAAGACAGTCAAAAAGGCTGATAAAGAAAAGGAAGCGCTTTATGTGACAAAGCCTATTGCCAAGGTTTTGCAAAGCGCTGGGATTGATCGGTCTGATCAGGAACCGCATCCGAGAATCCGTATAAAGATAATAGATGCTCCTGACAAAATTGTTGAGGCTGACTACTATGGCGCTCTGCGCCTAAGTTCTAACCCGCCTCGACGCCCTGAACCACGTATGGGACTCGAATTCATTCGAGACTGGCTTCAGGAAGGTGACCGACTTTTCATTGGGAACATTGGTAGTACTCTGTTTGCCAGCCGCGCCGCTGAAGGAACAAAGTTCACGGGGCGATCCTCCGGCGCAAATGAAGGAAAAATCCAGCACGTGTTGCAGCATCTTGACACTGGGCTCGTACTAAATGAAGCATTCAAGGCGGCAGGGCCTCCCTCAAAACGGTCAGTGGAGCGAACCGAGTTTGATCGAAATCAGTACGTGATAAGAGCTGCGCTTAACAGGGCGGGCGGTATGTGCGAGATGCCTGGTTGTGGTGCCGAACCCTTTCTTGATCAGAACCGGCAGGTCTTTCTCGAAGTCCACCACATCATCCCTTTGTCGGAGGGCGGTGACGATACATTGGAGAATGTGGCGGCTATTTGCCCGAACTGTCATCGCGAGCAACACTATGGTCTGGAAAAAGCGTTAAAACGTCGCTTGTTGATGGATGCTGTTACGGCCAGGATGGCAGACGACGCCTAGGTTATTGGCGGCTGTCTCCTGAAAGGCGGCACGCAAATCTGCAATATTCAGCTCAATTGCGTAATGGTAATCGCTGGGAATAATTGATATCTTGATATCAATTATTCCCAGAGCAATGCCATGTCCAGAAATATTCATATCCGGGACCTCTCCGAAGAGGACCTCGACTGGATCAATTCAGCCAAACCACCTGGTGTAACGCAGAACGAATTCCTGCGCTCCATTCTCGTCGACGCGAGAAAAGCAACCCGCCAGCCCGGGCTGTTTGACTATGTCGTGCAGCCCAAAACGATTTACGCAAGTATTCCTTTCAAATTCATCGATTTGTTTGCCGGTATTGGTGGGTTCCGCTCGGCAATGACAGCGCTTGGCGGCAATTGTGTATTCACCAATGAATGGGACAAATACGCCTGCAAAACCTATCAGGCCTGGTACGGAGACGAGGAAGTTCATGCAGGAGATATCGGCGAGATTGATATTGAAGCAGAGATTCCAGACCATGACGTCCTTTGTGCCGGATTCCCGTGTCAGCCATTTTCGCTGGCGGGTGTATCGAAAAAGGCTTCGCTGGGTCGGTCCCACGGATTCGAATGCGAAACGCAGGGAAATCTGTTTTTTCGCATCATGGATATTGTCGATGCGAAACGGCCTCCGGTCCTGTTCCTCGAAAACGTGAAAAATCTTCGGTCCCACGACAAGGGCAATACCTGGCGCATAATCGAACAGAACATTGTCGACAGGGATTATGCGATCTTCTCGAATATCATCGATGCGCGCCGTTGGGTGCCGCAGCACCGGGAGAGAATTTTCATCGTTTGCTTTGATAAGAAAGTTTTTGGCAGAGAGTATGAGGTTGGATTTACATTTCCCGATCTGCCGGAAGATGCAAACCCGACACTGGGCGACATACTTCATCGGCGCGCACCCGATAAGAAATATATGTTGTCCGATAAGCTTTGGAATTACCTTCAGGACTATGCAGAGAAGCATCGCAAGAAGGGGAACGGTTTCGGCTACGGTCTCTTTGGTAAAGATGATGTTGCCCGGACTCTGAGTGCCCGCTATCACAAAGATGGATCAGAGGTTCTTATCAGACAGAGTCGTTGGAAAAACCCACGCCGGCTAACGCCGTCCGAAGCGAAAATGCTTATGGGATTCGACGATCGGTACGCCAGGATGTTCGGGCATCAGAGTGGATTTCCACAAGTAGTTTCAGATACGCAGGCTTATCGTCAATTCGGAAACGCTGTCGTACCAAAAGTCGTGGAAGCTATCGGCAAGCACGTTGTACATGTGATGGCCAAGACCGCTTTGAAGTCAGATACAGAGTGTCTTTTGAAAGGTCGGCAAATCGTGGCTGCGTAGCATGGATGTGCACAGCAAAAGGGTACGCAGTTTCAATATG
>JAOTYS010000115.1 GCA_029861795.1 Gammaproteobacteria bacterium
TACGTTCATCGATGATTCACATGTGTCAATCTGAATGGCATATGTCGCAGCGGGATGCTGATCCTACTTGGACATCACTCAGATGTAAGAGCCACCTGCCAGGTGCGACGATCCTTACCGGGTGGGGCACCCGTTTGTTCGCCTGAACGCGAACGTACTGAACCATGTCTTTGTAGGTACGCCTTTAGGCGTACATTGTCCCGGGACAGCGAGCGAGCTTACCACCGCCGCCACCGTTCGGGTCGTGAGCGGCGATAAGATCAAGCTGCAAATTGGATACGGGCAGGTGTGTCTTCGGGCAATCAATCGAGCTTGATCGTGCTCTTTAGACTTTCCTTTCGTTTCTGTTCTTTGGCTTCGAACTCATCTAGGCAGCTATCCCGCTCGACCATAGCACACTGCAGATAGTCGACGATCTCCACTATGACCGCACGGATCGCCTTGCCTGCGGGGGTCTTTCTTTCACTCTTCAGATTGCCACTAAATTTGCTCTTGAATAAACCCAAACGAAAACCCACGCCACCCGAACGCGCCTCCACCGTGCGCACATATTCGATGTCTCCGGTGGTCGTGTTGACGACACGAAGATCCACCGCTATATACGCCTGGTCTTTTTTTCCGCCGAGAGAGATACCGGCGAAACTGACTCCCCCGCCGGTGTCTTGAACATTTCGTTCAAACGCCGAAACCGTTCCCATCACCAAATAGTTGGCCCCAGTCAAGCTGCCGATCTTTGCGCCCGTGCCTTCGGCTATGCGGCCATCTTGCGCCAGGTCCTGTTCACGCAGTACGGGTTCAAGGGATGCGCGCTCGACTATTTTGAAATCTTTAGTATTGGCGAGTTCGTTGGTAACCATGCTAGCGAGTTCCCATCCGACGCCGTGTCCCCACCAATACACCCCGTGCGCTGTGTTGTGGAACTCCGCAACACCCAACACCGGTTTGCCTGCACCCGTCCAACCCGCAGCGGTTGCGGTCTGAGTGACTTCCCAAGGATTTGCCATGGCGTCAGCAGAGTTCATATGATCCAGCAAGCCCTGACTGGGTTCCCCGTTCACGCCTAAGGCTGCAGCCCCTTGGTACTCACGAATCGCTGCACGGGTGCCGCGACCTGCCACACCATCTGCCGGCCCGGGCTGGTAACCGAGCTCGGTCAGGCGCCGTTGAATGCTTTTTACTAGCTGCTTATTGTCCGCTACCGTTTCCTCCGATTGTTTGGGGACGGCGGTGTTATCACTTACTGCGGCGTTGTCTGGCGCCACCATCATAATGGCATCTAAATTTTCCTTGTCTGACACGATCGCCAGGACTTTTCGCAAGGCAGTAACTGACTGCCGGTCACGACCGCTTGGCAGTTGTTGCAAATCGATATCGCTGATGTCCAATCCTGCACGCACGTGGTCCAAGATGGGGTCTGGCCCTTCTGTGATCTCGATTGTTGCAAAACCATCCGCCACATCGAGTGCTGTAAGTCTCAGTCCAAATTGTTTCAAGAACGGATTTTTGTCCAACGCCCCTTGAAGACTGTCCCTAGTCCCAGTGGCTTGGGCGACCATGTATTGATACTTGCCCAAAAAGCTACTCTGGCTGGATTCAGCGGAACCCGATGGCCGACTAACAGCTTTTTTGACGTCCAATTGCGGCACACCGGCTGCCTGCCCGAGCGCAGGCCCAGTGAGCATAAGAAACGCAGTCAAAATTACCGAATTTGCTCTCATTGTGAGCAAATCCGAGACTTAAGATACCCTTTATTTCGATTGAGATCTTGGGCGATCTCTGAGGCGTGACTAGGCAGTTTCATCTTCGGGACATATCCTCCGAGATGGTATTGCTACTTAGGTGGTCACAGTGTCATGCGGCTATTTCCCTGTCAAGCGAAATCCTGGTGAATGGTTCGTTATCGGGCTCCGAGATGAGACAATACCGCTACGCAGGATCGTAGTAATGCATCTCTAATAAGATGCAACCCTTCTCTGATTTAAAAGGGCCGTGGTAAGTCCCAGGTGGTCGACACGCGTAGGTATTGGGATTGAAGCTTTCGCCACCATTGCCGCTTTCGTCATTGCCCACGACTAGATCCCCCGATAGTAGATAAACCTCTTCCCAGTAATCGTGAATGAAGGGGGCGGTGGTATAGATTCCTGGCTTGAAGCGAAGTAACCGCGTGCGCCCACCGGATTTGTTCTCTTCATCAAGATGTCCCGCCAGAATCTTTTGTTCTATGCCTTGCGGATATCCCGGTGGGACTTGCCACCCTTCGGCGAGATTGAGTGAATGAAATTCCTTGTGTTCTTTGTTAATAGACATAACTGACACTCCGCGGGTATTTCCAGTCAAGTTCCTATGAATCATAAAACGTAGCTAAACGAAAGCCCATTACAGCTCCAGGCTAGCAAAACCGGTCCGACACAACAAGCTGACTAGTAGTGCGAGCCTATTCGTATTCTATAGCAACGGTAGTGTGCGTGGTGTGAACCCACTATCATATAGGTGCCTCGTTCGATTAGTAGAACCATGCCTAAAGCCATAAGAATTCATCAAACCGGAGATCCTGATGTAATGATCTGGGAAGACGTAGACGTGGCGTCCCCTGGTACGGGCGAAGTGCGTCTTCGTCAGTCTGCTGTAGGTGTCAACTTTGTAGACACCTATCACCGAGGTGGCGTACCTCACCCGTGGCCACTACCTCCACTGCCTACATCCATAGGATTGGAGGGTGTGGGTGTTGTGGAAGCGTTAGGGGCTGAGGTGACTGAAGTCGAAGTGGGTGACCGGGTTGGCTACGCGTACCCACCTTTAGGTGCATATAGTGAGGTGCGCAATATGCCTGCTGATCGGGTAATCAAAATTCCGCGGGGCATTGATGATGTGCAGGCCGCTGGGGTGATGCTAAAGGGATTAACTGCGCAGTATCTGCTCCGCCGGACCTATCCTGTACAGTCAGGAGATACGGTGTTAGTACACGCGGCGGCGGGCGGCATGGGGCTTATCTTGTGCCAATGGGCAAAACACCTAGGCGCCACCGTTATCGGTACGGTGAGTACGGAAGAAAAAGCGGAGCAGGCCAGGGCCCACGGCTGCGACTATCCGATCGTGTATACCCGTGATGATTTTTTGAGACGAGTACGAGAGATCACAGCAGGTGAGGGTGTCCCGGTGGTGTATGAGTCTATCGGCAAAGTGACATTCGCTCAATCAATCGATTGTTTGCGACCACTTGGAATATTGGCCAGCTATGGTCATGCATCGGGTCCACCGGATCCGGTGGATGTTATCGAGCTGGGGGCAAAAGGCTCCTTATATGTCACTAGACCGACGATCATGACCTATATGGCCAAACGGTCAGATATGCTGGCGTCCGCAGACGAACTATTCAATGTGGTGAGAAGTGGAGCGGTAAAGATCGAAGTCAATCAAACCTTTCAGTTGAGGGATGCAGCCGCGGCACATCGCGCAATTGCTAAACGGGAAACGGTTGGATCCACAGTTTTGCTAGTTTGATGCCATCGATAGCCTTCTAGGTTGGGGGGTTGACCATTACTTGTTTATTTTCTAAGTCGTAACGCTGCGTCGCAATGCGCTTAAGATCCGTACCAGTAACCCGCACAAATCTGGCGCCTTTGGGAAATTCAATGGAATGAATGTCGCCGGGTTCGAATAGGCCCGCCATGCCAGGATTAAGTCTATAAGTATGCTTTACTGTGAGTTCTGCGTGTCCTTGTTCGGACTGATCGTCGACACGTTCCCAAACAGTCATGTCGGTGTACAACACCGCTTGCCCGTAAATCGCCCACGAGTTACCGTGGTCATGTGGGGGTGAGGTCTTGGCAGTATCGTAGATGTGCGCCAGCACGACAAAGTCGAGTTCGTCATCCTGATAGAGGGTGTGGATTCCTGCGGGTGCTGCTGGGCCACAATGTTCACTAACAAACTCTTCATTCACTAGCAATTTTTCTAAACAGCGTCGTGCGTGCTCGCGGCCTTGCGGACCGTTATCTGGCAGCAAGGCCTGCCGACAATCGCCAATGAAATCATTCAGTGTATAGGCCATTTCAGTTTCCCTGCTGGCGGTGCTGCCAAGGTTGCCAGTCTGTCTTGTATAGATTTACCAAACACACCGAGCACGATAAACGCCTGGGGCACGGTTTGGCTTTGCTGTGATAGTGGGGGTTCGAGTGTGCCAAGTCTCGTTATAATTGACGTTTCCCGGGCAGGTCAATTGCTATACATTAATTGGCAGTGTAAACCGAAATAGCAAATCTACGACATGAATGAGACACCACACGATGTATTCAGCACTGCGGTTGAGTGGTTTGATAGCGGTAAGCGGGTCGCTGTGGCCACCGTTGTCAAAACTTGGGGATCGTCGCCGTGCCCGGTGGGTAGCCAAATGGTGATCAACGATGGTTGTGAATTTGAAGGGTCTGTGTCGGGTGGTTGTATTGAAGGCGCTGTGGTTCAAGAGGCGATGCAGGTGATTGAGAAGGCTGCCCCGCAATTGCTTGATTTCGGTGTCAGCAACGAACAAGCATGGGAGGTGGGGTTGGCATGCGGGGGCAGCATTCAAATTTTTGTTGAGCCGATCGAATGAAGCGTACTTTGCTTGATGAGATACAGGCGGCACGCAGGGCAAACACTCCAGTAGCTTTGGTTACAACACTTCGATCAGGCGTCCAAACGTTGGTGTTCGAAGACTCGACCGCCACTACTGCTGGGTTGACGCAGGACTTGCTTCAGTTGGTGGCTGATGCAATTGGTAGCGATAGGAGTCAGTCGGCGGTCACGCCAGAAGGCGAGGTGTTTGTTCATGTCTTTAGCCCGCCGAGGCGTCTCGTTGTCATCGGCGCGGTGCACATTGCGCAGGCACTAATACCCATGGCTCGCGCACTAGGTTATCAGGTGACATTAGTGGATCCGCGTGGTGCTTTTGCAAGCGCCGAGCGCTTTCCAGATGTCGATATCGATGCTCGGTGGCCTGATGAGGCGCTGAGTGCATTGCGCCCTGACAGACGGACTGCTGTAGTGACGCTTACACACGACCCCAAACTGGATGAGCCAGCCCTAATCGAGGCATTGCGGTCTGACGCTTTCTATGTCGGTTCACTAGGCAGCCGTAAAACCCATGCTGGTCGCATAAAACGCCTCGTTGCGGGGGGTGTTGATAGTGATCAACTTAAGCGAATCTTTGGTCCGGTGGGTCTGGACCTTGGGGCTCTGTCTCCTGCGGAGATCGCATTGGCCATCATGGCGCAGATCACAAAAGTCTTCAGAAAAGGCATCGGCACGTGAACATCGCGGCCTTGGTGTTGGCAGCAGGTCGCTCTGCACGTATGGGTGGGCGTAATAAACTAACGCAGGAAATCGATGATACACCCATGGTGGCCAAAGTGGTCGCCGCAGCAACCGCGTCTAAGGTCAAAGACGTATTCGTTGTGGTGGGTCATGAGCATGGTGCAGTGCGAGCGGTTTTATCAGGTTACGACGTAGTGTTCGTAGAAAACCCTGATTACGCAAGCGGGTTGAGCGCGTCGTTGCGTTGTGGGCTGAGCGCGCTGTCAAGTGGGGTGGATGGTGTGGTTGTCTGTTTGGGTGACATGCCTTACGTCACGTCAGACCATATCAACCGACTCATTGCTGCGGTCAATCCCGACAAACGCATGATTTGTGTGCCAACGTTTCAGCATCAGCGAGGCAATCCTGTGTTGTGGTCGCGACACTTCTTCCCGCAGATGATGGACCTATGTGGTGATATCGGTGCACGGAAACTAATCAATCAGCATTCGGAGTCGGTTTGTGAAGTAGGGATCTCAGACTCCGGGGTGCTGACGGACATCGATACGTGGGAAGATCTACATAAGGTTGAGCGTTTTGGATGATGGCATCGGTGTATTGTAGGCAGGGCATTGGATTACAAAATTTACAACGAAACCATAAGATCGGCCGCGCGCGCAGCTATCGGAGCGGGGAGCATTGAGCAGGCGGACGCAAGCGTAACCGTCCACAATCCGCTCTGTGGTGATCAGGTGTGTATTCAGGTGCGCGTCCACAATGGACGATTGATCGAACTTGCCCATCGTGTCAGGGGTTGCGTGCTGTGTGAGGCTGCGGCCTCAATGCTGGGGGAGCACGCACCAGGACGCGACGCCGAGGAGCTGCGCGGCGTAGGCGAGGCTGTGAAGACTATGTTGAAATCATCAGATCAAGCCCCCGCAGGACTGTGGAGTAGCCTTTTGGTGTTTTCTCCGGTCGCCCAGGTGGAAAGTCGTCACAGGTGTGTGTTGCTACCTTTTGAGGCTCTGATGGCGACTTTTGATCTAATAAGCGAGCAGCAGGTTTAATGCTTTGTAGTGCTCAATTCGGAGGCGGTATGCTGTTTGGATATCGCGAATACTCGAATATCGGAGTCATTAATGTCACCTAGCGGCGCAACTGGGAAGTCGTAACTGAACCCAGCCCTTTGTAAAGCTCTATCGTTATATATAGATACTAGGTCTGGTCTGTTTGCTTGGTTGGGGGCTCCAGAATACAGAACGTTCCCATTAGCAAAAATCAAAATTAATTTCGCAAGCTCTGAGCGTTGCAGATCCGCTGCCCACCCGACAACCTTTAGATTTGTCCTTTGAATGCTTATTGCGTCTAGTCGTCCATCTATGGCTTCGGGTGTAACCGGGATCGACGTCCCGTTCTGTGTGACGATTGATATATCGCCTGGGTCGTCCGTAGTGTTGATAGAATAGGTGCCGCGGTTCAAAGTTTGGGTCTTGACAAGCTGCAAAGCACCTTTCGAATCATCGTGGATAGCGAGGACTTCAACGTCGTTCTGACCGACTGTGAACACGTCTTCTGGTACGATAGCACTCAATCTCGCTGAATTCGTTTGATAGTCAAACAGCTTCGTGACAGCCCAAACGGTCCCATTAACTGCGAGCGCGACTTCATGCGGAGGCAAAGATCCCTGCTTCCATTGCAAGCTGCCTGTAATATGACTGGGCACAAAGATGTCATCCGCACTATTTTTATTAAACAACGCACTTTGGTCGAGTTCTGTTGTCATTTCCTCACCTTGGATCGTAGGGTAATCACTAGCGCGGCGTCCAATTAGCTCATTGTGTGGCCCCCACTTGAATAATCCATAGGGCTTGGTCCCTGGCCCGAACACAGAGAGTTTGTTTTTCAGTGCTGTCTGCTGCCTTGCCTGGAGGTCGTCCGGCGAAATGGTTTGAGTTTTAGTGGCCTGTCGGTAAAAGACGAACTTGTCATTTTGTCGTTTCACAGAAGGATCAAGAACTGAACTCCCGTCAACAACCTGTGGCAAATCAATACGCAATAATTCTGCGATCGTTGGAACAATGTCGATCAGTTCCACGTCTCGGTCACTGATCACACCGGTGGACTGATGTGGTAATTTTATAAAAAGTGGTACTGAGATAATGTCTTGTATATTTGCTGTACTGAGCGGCCGTCGGAACTCATTGGGAAGAAAGCTAACGCCGTGATCGGCCGTAATTATTAGCAACGAACGCTCATAGAGTTCGACGCGCTTCAATTTATTCACGAGCTTACCGATAAGCGAATCGACAAATTCAAGCTGTAGCAGATATCTTTGGCGTGCCATATTAGTAATGTATTGATCGCTTAGCCATTTTCCTTCTTCGAGGCCATCCAGTCCGGAACCGACACCGTAGAGCTTTCCAGACGGTAGATAGTTGTAAGGACCGTGCGGTAGCAAGGAGTGCAGAAAGTACAACGTGGGTTTTGATTCCGCATTGATAGATCCAACAAATTGATCAAACTCTTTGGCGCGATCCTTCTTTATTGCCAGTAACGCTCGATTGCGGAGCGCGCTTAGATTCTCAGAGTCGACCTCATTCTCTCCGAAGTCTCTCCAACTTTGTGTGATGTCTGGCAGGGTAGTTGTAAGTTCCTCTGGAAGAAGGAAATGGAGATACACGATGCCCAGATCCGAAATAACAGCCTTGAGTAGTTCTCCATGGTCGTCTTCTGATTCAGGGCTACCGCATAAGTTCTCTGGACACAAATGGGTAACAGGCTCAATGACAGTCAGGTCATAGGACTCGCTTAACAAGGTGAACAAATTATTCGGATAGTCTCGTATGGTTGCTAACTTATCCCGACTTGGATATAGCCCCGTAAGAATGGCGGGAAGGGCATAAGGAGTATTGTCTGAGACGGTTGTTGCATTGGGAAACCAGTATGCGTCTTGCGCTAATGCCGCGAAATTCGGGTAGCGGATTGGGTCAATGCGTTCGGTGTCATCCAGCAAAGATATCGAGGTAAATTCATCAAACACGATCATGATAATAGGAGGGAGGGGGTCCGCCGTTGCGGCGCTGTGTGAGCCGTTTTGGGCATGACTCAGCGTTGATTGTTGGTTGGATATCAGCCGTTGGACGGGTGACCCGAAGACAAAGAGCAACGGGAATATTAAAATGGTGGGAGACAACACCGTAAGAAAGGTGCGTGCAGGCGACAGACGTAGATAGCTCATCCCCCCAATAACTCCGATGATCCCTGCAACCGCGAATACCGCAATCCCTGGAAGTGCTTCGATTTTTTTTACCACGGGAAGAAAAATCAGCATTATCAGTATGCCCACGATAATTCCATGTACACCGAAATGCTTTTTGCGAGCGAATAGATATACTGCTGCCTCACCGAATATGATGAGCAGTGGTACTAGCAGGCACAGCGATAAGACGAGCAATGAGATGTCAAGCCCATCCATACGCCGAGCGACCAAAAATTCAGGATGCTTCGACAGTAGATCGAATACAGGTTGCGCTAAAGCAAAACCCGTCAGCACGAAAATGTGAACGGAAGAACTCAACAACCGAATCTTCATCGAATTTCTAAGTACTAGTGAGCGCAGTACACTTGACGGATTCTACCAGGCTGATTTGCATGACCAGCACCGATGCGTTGGCCGGTAGCCTAATCGACTCGTTGAGATTGTATTTTCGTCGGGCTTGTATTGCGTACATTTGTTTTGAGTAAGCCCAATTATTGTTGATTGATGCTGGATCGTGAGTAGGTGAACGTGTCGTATCTGTAGAATTCAGCGCTGCCAAATGCGTACATTCCGCACCAGTCTCGGCAGCAAGGAGCAGATCGGAACGCATCTTTGGAGCAACTATTGGGTTCGATAACGAGTCGGGCGTTGTCCCGATTTGCGCCATCGAGTGGCCAATTACTTGTTAGTCGAATCAAGCAAGGGCGTAGAAATACTACGTAGAAGAGGGCTTTAACTATATCTTGTGGCTATGGTAACATGTAGACACTATAACCCGGGGGTGGGCGCAAGATTCAACCACCAGATGCAACCCGCCGTGCAGTGTATTACCCTGTTCCGATGAACTCAGCTCGAGCATGGGGGTAATTGTTCAGCCGATGTCCGCGTCCACTCTAAACAAGGCTGAGAATGTATAAGACTCACTTTGGGTTTCGGGAGAAGCCATTCTCCATTCTTCCTGACGCCAGTTTCCTATATCTGGGCGAGAAGCATGCCCTTGCCATCGATCTTCTCGAATACGGTGTGGCGAACGACGTCGCTATTACCGTGATCACAGGGGGAATTGGGTGCGGCAAGACCACACTGATTCAGTTTCTTCTCAAGCATATGGATAGGGATATCAATGTTGGGCTGATCGCCAATACACATGCTTCATTTGGAGAGCTATCGCGATGGGTATTGAGCTCGTTTAGCCTGGATCATCGAAACAGGGACAAAATAGAGCGACATCGAATTCTAACCGAGTTTTTGGTTAACGAACATCAGAAAAATCGTCGCACAGTCTTGATTGTCGATGAGGCGCAGAATTTGGGCGTAGACACCATCGAAGAACTGCGCATGTTGTCCAATTTGAATGCTGGTAAACGTCAGATTATTCAGCTTATTCTTGTTGGGCAGCCACAATTGCGAGAAATACTAGATCGTCCGGAGCTGGTGCAATTCGCTCAACGAGTTGGGGCACACTATCATCTCGAAGCTCTAAACTGTGATGAAACAGGTGAATACATTCGCCATCGCGTTTCGGTGGCTGGTGGCGATCCAGAGCTGTTCGAACCGGATTCGTTCGCCGTATTGTACCAACATACGCAAGGTATCCCTCGCACCATAAACGCACTATGTGACTCCATATTGTTATATGCCTTTGCTGGAGGCCTAAATCAGATCAAAGCCGAACTTGTCGAGGAGGTGGTGGAAGATAGAGCGCGGCGTGGTCTATTTGGACTAAGGAATGAAGAGCCAAATGCGAAACATGACCACAGCATAAGTGCGGAGCAGGGTCATGGATTAGATGTGTGCGGGGTCGCTCAAGTTTCATCGGAGCTGCACCAACCACATGATCAAGTCGCGGTAAAACACAGAAATGGAGGCGATACTTCTTCAGGGCTGTTACAGGATCAGCCGGCTGTTGTACAGCAGCACCCCGCTACCTCGAGTAAAACGGTGCGCCCATTGGGCTGGAAGGAGAAACGAACCCATGCGCGCGCCAGCGTTAATGCCATTACTTGGGTACGAAATCTATCTATGTCCGCTACTTCTGGCCCCCGGTTTTTGCAAAACACCTTCACACTAGCAGATTTATCCTTGCGTGGCGCTAGGCTCATGGGTTCAGACCCTCTCGGCTCGGTTCGCGACAAATTGGAGTTGGTCTTACCCACGGATAGCGGTAAGAATGCATACGTGCGGGGAAGAATAGTACGTGTTGAACACCAAGAGCATACCCATACGACGGCCGTCCATTTTACCCACGCATCGGTTCCGGACCAGCTATCTTTGTCAAAGGTAGTCTCTATCTTGCTGGGACACCCGTCGAACGGTACCCAGGTACAATCGGGGCCGACGACATCGTAACAGCAACACCGCTCTATGACTGAGGCTTGACGCTGCGGACTGCCAGTGCCCGGCGGTCAGGTCACCTTTGGAGCCTGAACTAACCCCCTTTACTTCTTTGCGCGTTTAATCAGTCGAGCATAGGCTGAAACCTTTTCCTTGTTGGCGTGTACTCTAGAACTGACACCGGACGCGCTGAGAGCCAATCTAAGTGTTGAGACCAATGTTGTTGTGGATTCGTCTTTTGCTGGAGCGCAGGAGATTGTCGATCTCGAAGAACGTTCCTGGTTGCCGCGTTATTGTCGTGGTGACGCCGTCGCCTTCACGCAATTGATGGTGGCGTACCGAAAGACTGTATACAGCTATCTCGTACGGTGTGGATTAAACAAGGAGACACGAGACGATGTGTTTCAAGAGGTG
>JAOTYS010000116.1 GCA_029861795.1 Gammaproteobacteria bacterium
TGGCTTGACCGTGATAGTGGTGTTGCTGTTGGCAGCTTGGATCGCCAGCGGCTTTTACAAGGTGAATGAGGGCGAGACCGCGGTGGTGCTGCAGTTGGGAAAATTTAAGGAAACAAAGTCATCGGGTCTTCGGTGGCATTACCCAAGCCCAATCGAGACCGTCGAGAAAGTAGATGTGCAGAAGGTCAACACTGTCGAGGTCGGGTACCGGCAGACCGATCGCTCGCGGCAGGGTACTGCGGTACCCCGGGAGGCCCTCATGCTGACCGCGGACGAGAATATCATCGATATTCAGTTTGCCATTCAGTACAACATCAAGGACCCCAGGGATCTACTTTTTAATGTGGCCGACGCTTCCGATTTGGTGGTGCGCGGTGCCACTGAAAGTGCAGTGAGGGAAATCGTGGGCCGCAATAGCATGGATTTTGTGCTAACGGCAGGACGCGGCGAAGTTGCGGTGCGAACCAGGACATTGCTGCAGGATGTTCTTGACCGCTATCAAACCGGTATTAATATCATTGCGGTGGAGATGCAGAATGCGCAACCACCCGCGGAGGTGAAGGCTGCGTTTGACGACGCTGTGAAGGCACGAGAAGACGAGGAGCGTATCAAGAACGAGGCCGAAGCCTATTCCAACGATATCATACCCCGGGCACGCGGTCGGGCGGCTCGCCTGGTCCAAGAGGCGCAAGGCTACAAGGCTTCCGTGATAGCTAGGGCGGAGGGTGAGGCGTCGCGCTTTGCCCAGATTCTGGCTGAGTACAGAAAAGCACCTGACGTGACGAGGGATCGCCTGTATATCGAATCAATGGAACAAGTCCTTAGCAATTCTAGCAAGCTAATGATCGATCAGAAAGGGGGTAACAATGTGATCTATTTGCCGCTAGATCAGCTATTGCGCCAGCGGCAGACAGATTCGGGGGTGAGGTCGCCCTCTGGTGGTGATCAGCCAGTGGCGAGCGACATACTCGAATTCGGCGGTCGTCAAAGCGACGACCTGCGCGGTGGGCGCTCTGAGTCACGCAGCGGGAGGAGTTGATATGAACGCCAAAACGACACTAATTGGAGCTGTTCTTGTCATTGCCGCGCTAGTGGTGCTGACTTGCGTTTATTATGTGGACCAACGCGAAAAAGCCATCGTGTTTCAGTTCGGTGAGATTATTCGTTCCGACGATCAGCCGGGCCTGCACTTCAAATTGCCGTGGCGCAGCGTGCAGTTCTTCGATGCCCGAATACAGACCCTCGATGCGGAGCCAGAGCTCTACCTCACATCGGAAAAGAAGAATCTGGTGGTGGATTCTTTCGTCAAGTGGCGCATCGGTGATGTCGCTCGTTTCTACGTAACCATGGGCGGGCTGCAGAGCAATGCGCGAGCACGTTTAGCTCAGCGAGTTAACGATAGCCTGCGCGATGAGTTCGGCAAGCGGCTGGTCAAAGACGTGATCTCTGGTGATCGGGTTGAGATTATGGTCGGCGTGCAAAAGGCAGTCGATGAGGAAGCACGGGGAATCGGCATCCAAGTGGTGGACGTTAGGCTAAAACGCGTGGACTTGGATCCGGCTGTGAGCGAACGCGTGTATAGCCGCATGGAGGCTGAGCGCACAAGAGTGGCTAAATCATTACGCGCCCGCGGGGCGGAGGCCGCTGAAAGGATACGTGCCGATGCAGATCGACAACGGGTGATCACCGTAGCAGAGGCTTACCGCGAGGCGGAGCAGTTGCGCGGTGAGGGCGACGCGCAGGCAACGACGATATACGCCGACGCGTTCGGTCGCGACCGTGAATTTTACGGTCTTTACCGCAGCCTAAACGCCTATAAGCAGACCTTCAGCGATGCCGACGATTTGTTGGTCCTCGACCCAAGCGGGCAATTCTTCAAGTACTTCAACCAGTCAGCTACCGAACCGCTACTACCTTCGCAAACCGCCGATAACTAAGTGGTACCGGCCCATGATCGACTGGCACAGTCTATTTGTGGCGATTGCGCTGGTGTTGATTCTCGAGGGAATTCTGCCGTTTGCCAACCCGGGCGGTTTGCGTCGTACCTTACAGGTGATTAATCAACTCACCGACCAACAGCTACGAGTGATGGGCGTGTCTAGTATGGTCGCAGGATTGGTTTTGCTGTATCTGACGAAGTAACAGTGGGTCTATCAACAATCCCCTTTTGCTCAAGGTAAACTCTCAGACGTTACTGAAATACCCAAACAACATCTGAAACATTCTCGCGGAAGCGGGATTTCAGTAACCCATGATCTTACCGACCACATACTGCCGGACTTGCTCCTCGACCATTGCTGCATGGTTTGGTTTAGCTGCCACGGCGCGCAGGCGGAACCCAAGGAGCTAGGTCGTGATGAGTCCCCATCGACAGCCTCTAACACGGACTAAGGCGCATGCCCACTGACGAGCGTTGGTTGTTGCCTGATGGGGTAGAGGAGATTCTCCCCGATGAGGCCTGGCGTCTAGAAGGCATCCGGCGGGAGCTCACGGACTTGTTCTATAGGAATGGGTATGAGCTAGTAGTTCCTCCGCTGATGGAGTATCTCGAGTCTTTGCTGACCGGGGTAGGCAAAGATCTCGATTTGCAAACGCTTAAACTTATCGATCAACTGACCGGCCGGTTGATGGGTGTGCGCGCTGACATGACGCCTCAGGTGGCACGCATCGACGCTCACTACCTGAAGCGTTCATCAGTGGTCAGATTGTGTTACCTCGGTCCAGTGCTTTTTAGTAGACCTTTAGCTTTGGGCGGCTCTAGAGAGCCGTTGCAAGTCGGTGCCGAGTTGTTTGGTTATGCCGGCCCCCATGGAGACTGTGAGATATTACAACTTATGGTTCGGGCACTTGAGATTGTGGGGTTAGAGCGGCCACACATCGATCTAGGCCACGTTGGCGTTTTTCGGGGACTGGCGCGCGAAGCAGGTCTAAGTGATGATCAGGAGATCGAGCTGTTTGACGCCCTGCAACGCAAGTCCACCAGCGACATCGAGGCCGCGCTGAGCGGGTGTGCAATATCGTCGAGAGCGCGGGATATGCTTCTGTCCCTGGTAGAGTACAACGGCGACGTGTCTGTCATCAGCGAGGCCAGGCGCGGTTTGACAGACGCTGGGCCGGAGGTGACGGCGGCATTAGACAACGTTGAGGAAGTGGCAAATCTGGTCAGTCAGTATTTGCCCGAGGTGTCTTTGTATTGCGATCTTGCAGAGCTTAGAGGCTATTACTACCACACCGGTGTCGTTTTTTCTGCTTTCGTTCCGGGGGTTGGCCAAGCGATCGCCAGAGGTGGGCGGTACGACAATATCGGCGAGCCGTTTGGCCATGCGCGACCGGCCACCGGTTTTAGTGCGGATCTGAGGCAATTGTTGCGCCTTGCCAACTCGAAGCCAGAGCAGCCCGGTCTGGCAATTGCCGCGCCATTTTCTGAAGACCCTGAATTGCGCAAACAGATTCAACGACTGCGTAGGTCTGGCGAGAGAGTGATTCCCTGTCTCCCGGGGCAGGCGGAAAACGACATAAAAACAGCGTGTGACAGAAAATTAGTAAACAAAAATGGGAAGTGGGTGACAACTCCGCTTTGAGGCGCTGATATCGAGACTGGGGAGTGCTTTGGATCCCGCACGGTCGGTTTAGGAGAACAACATAACGTGGGAAAAAACGTCGTTTTAATTGGCACCCAATGGGGTGACGAGGGCAAGGGCAAGGTTGTCGATCTATTGACTGACCGAGCAGACGCAGTGGTGCGTTTCCAAGGTGGTCACAATGCGGGCCACACCCTGGTGATCGATGGCCAACGAACTGTATTGCACCTCATCCCTTCGGGCATTTTGCGCGATGGTGTGCTGTGCCTGATCGGCAACGGCGTTGTACTTTCGCCTGGCGCGCTATGCGAAGAAATCGAACAGATCGAAAGCATTGGCATAGACGTCAACGCAAGACTACGCGTTAGCGAGGCGTGCCCCCTTGTCTTGCCGTACCATGTTGAGTTGGACCTCGCCAGGGAGCGTATGCGCGGCGAAAGAGCGATAGGAACCACCGGTCGAGGTATTGGTCCGGCGTATGAGGACAAAGTAGGGCGTCGCGCATTGCGGGTGGCAGACTTGTTAACGCCCGCGCGATTCCGCGACAAGCTCAAGGAGGTAGGCGAGTATCACAATTTTGTGTTACAGCATTACTTTAAGTCGCAGCCATTAAACAGCGATGAGGTAGCAGATCAGCTGCTTAACCATGGGGAACGACTGCGCTCCCTTGTCAGCGATGTTTCAAGCTTGCTCGAGCAGTTAACGATCCAAAAGAAATCGGTTATGTTCGAGGGCGCGCAGGGCGTTCTTTTAGATATCGATCACGGCTCTTACCCCTATGTGACGTCGTCCAATACCACAGCCGGTGCAGCGGCGACAGGCTCGGGCATTGGACCACTGCATCTGGACTATGCGTTGGGCGTCACCAAGGCGTATACCACACGGGTGGGATCGGGCCCTTTTCCAAGTGAGCTGCACGATGAAATCGGACAACATTTGGCAGAACACGGCCAAGAGTTCGGATCCACCACGGGTCGGCCCAGACGTTGCGGCTGGTTTGACGCAGTGGCCGTGCGCTATGCCCGTCGAATCAATGGGTTGACCGGTTTGTGTGTCACCAAGCTTGACGTGCTTGACGGTCTACCAAGGATCCTCATCTGCAGCGCCTACCACCACGATGGTAAACAGTGTTCCGCCCCGCCTGCTGGTGCGGATGCGTTGACTGCATGCACTCCGATTTACGAGGAGTTGTCGGGCTGGTCTGAAACTAGCTCAGGAGTGAACCGCAGGGAAGACTTGCCCGCTGCGGCACGAGCCTATCTCAACCGTGTCGAAGAACTCACCGAAACCCCCATCGACATAATTTCCACCGGGCCAGACCGGAAGGACACCATTATTTTGCGCCACCCGTTCGACTAACAGCAAAGTCGTCACTTTAACCCTATTTTCTCCGCTCGATCGCTACCGGTTAGGCGAAGTTATCAGATTCTGATCGACTCGGGAGGTGCGCGATGAGCACTCGGAGGGGTGGAGTCAACGTTATCATCAACTGTGGCGTTACTGCAGAGAGTAGGAGTGAGAAAGTTGGGCTTGTTGACCGTTCATACACGAAAACTTGCCGTTAATCGCGAATGCTGATAAATGTCCAGGCCGCTAGTCTTTGGTACTATACCGTTTGTCTGGATAGGGGGTATTATTAGGGTCATGAGGAGAATCCGAACTAATAAAGCAAGCTGGGGGGAATTTCCGTCGATCGGGGGTTTTACCCTGATGGAACTGATCGCCGTGGTATCGGTAGGCGGCCTTATTTTGGCAATCGCCGTTCCGAATCTCCGCAGCTTTATTCAAAACAAACGTATTTCCGCGGCGGCGACCGAGTTCTTCCTTGCGGTTAACACGGCTAGAAGCGAAGCTGCCAAGCGAGCACGTTCAGTGGTCATATGCAGAAGCGCAGATCCTGCGGCAACTACTCCAGCTTGTGGCGGCACCAGCTTGGTGTGGACTGACGGCTGGATCATGTTTAACGACTGCGACAACGACGGCGCACCTGACATTGATCCCGCAGACACCGTGTGTAGCGGAGGTACGCCCGAGTCCATCTTGCAGGTCAGCACCGCAGCACCCGATGGGGTCACCATCAAGTCCGATTCCGACGGAGACAACGCTGTGATTTTTCGTGGCGACGGTAGCTTGGGCACGCTGGAGGTGAAGTATGCGGTTTGCGATGATCGAGGCCAGCAGTACGGACAGCTAATGACGATCGCTCCCGCAGGTCAGGCATCCATGTGCTCTCTCAAGGACGTTTCCTGCGTTGGCGGTGTCGACCCTTGCAATACGCCATCTTAAGGGAGCGGTAACGGTCAATCCATGCCGATTAACCAAAATATCAAATTGAACCGCAACAGTGGCATCGGGCTAATAGAAGTCATGGTGACGGTGGTGGTGTTGTCCATCGGACTGCTTGGCATCGCGGCGCTTCAAATTATGTCCAAGCACAGCGGCTTTGAGGCAATCCAACGATCCACGGCAAGCATGCTCGCCAACGATATGTTAGAACGCATGCGCGCAAACACACTCGCGTTGCCAGGCACTTTCACCTTCGTCCCGGGCACGGTTTCAACGGAGCCGACTCCTATCTGCGATGATTCCAACCCGTGCACTCCCGCACAGTTGCTGCTGCACGACCAGTGGGAGTGGGATCAGATGGTGCGCGGTGCGGCTGAGACCCGAGGCGGTACAGAGACCGGTGGATTGGTCTTGCCGACTGTGTGCGTCACCGCACCACCCGTAACCAGCCCCGGATTCCCCACCGGCACCTATAACGTTGCTATTGCGTGGCGCGGCCAGACGCCTTTGGCAAACCCCACTGCCAATGCTTGCGGTCAAGGGACCGGGCGCTATGACGACGACGCTGGCAACTCCGATCTCCATCGCCGCTTGCTGGTGGTGGATGTATTTATCGATGCAACCTGAGGCGACTATGACCCATGGTCATCTATACACGCATGAAGACCAACATAGAGCGACGATAAAGCTATGGTCCACGATGCACGTATGAAAACCGACATTAGAACCAAGCGTTTAACCATGCTGCAAAGTCCGCACGTTCAATCGGGGTTTTCCTTGGTGGAAATGATGGTGGCTGTGGCCCTTGGGTTGGTCGTCACCGGGACGGTTTTCGGGGTTTTTCTTAGCACCAGCAGGAATTTTGCATTGGATGAGCAAATCGGTCGCATGCAAGAGAACGCGCGCTTCGCCATGACAACGATGGCCCGAGATCTTCAAATGGTCGGATTTTGGGGAAGATTAATAGGCCCCGACAGCATTGACTATACCAAAACGAGAGTTTGTCCCACTCCGGCTGACCAATGTACAGGGATAGCTACGGACACAACCTTGGCGTTAGACGTCGATTGCCAATCCAATAACAATCCCCCGGATACGTCGTCTAATTTCGACACCTGGGCCTACGATGTGCGCGCGCCGATCCAGGCCCTGCCTGAAGCCACGAGTTCTGAGGCGAATACGGAGTTTCAGTGCATCGCCACGTCTGAATTCATGGATGTCACCGGTAATCAAAGCGATGTGCTTGCCATCAAGAGTGTACAAGGTGTCGGGAGGGAACGTGCCGTGCAGTCGGTGACTGAAAGAAAGGCGGACGACGGACGGGTGTTCTTGCGCACCAACGGGGTCAAAGGCGCGATCATTGAATATGACGCTGATCATACGGTGACCGGTAATCCGGGGTCGGATGTCCTCGACTGGAAATACGTCAACCATGTCTACTACATCCGCAATTTCTCCGTCACGGCGGGTGATGGTATTCCAAGTCTGTTTCGCAAGCATTTGTTTGCAGAGTGCACCACGTTTGACCCAAACCCCCCGAACGACTGCATCGATTTTGATCACAACATGCAGACCGAGGCCGGAGGTGTAGCGGAAGGCATCGAATATTTTCATGTGATCTTTGGTATCGACTCGGATAACGACGGCGTGGCCAACTTCTATGAAGCTGAACCCACCGCAACGGATTTGTCTGGTCTGGTCACCGCAAAAATTTATGTGCTAGCTCGCAGCCCGGATGCGGACTGGGCCTATACCAACGACAAGACGTATACATTGGGGGATGTCATCAGGGGTCCTTTTAATGACAACTTCCATCGTCGGGTTTTTAGTTCGACCGTGGTGCTACGTAACCCGGCCAACTTAAACGCGTTAAGTAATCTTGGAAACTAGCGAGAAAGGCATGACACACGTATCAGGTTCAAGCACGCAAAGAGGGGTCGCATTGGTAGTGGCGATGGTCATACTCGTCGCCGTCACCGTGGTGAGTCTGTCGTCGCTGACCGTCAGTCTGTTAGAAGTACGTATGGCGGAGAACGAGGAAGCACGTATGGTCGCTTTTCAAGAGGCACAAGCGGGGGTGGAGGCCATTACTCCTACGATAGATAGCTTCGCCGTCCTAGGCGGTGTAGGTAGCGCTAACTGTACCCCGGATTCTGCTGATTCTTCGCGGCCCGACCCGCTTCCAGCCCTAGGTTGTAGCGCACCCGATATCATCTTGCCGACGGAATTCGATAGCAGAACATCGGTGATGATCCGGCGGCTCTCGCCGGAGACGCAATGCCCCCCGGAATTTCTGGAGACCAGTTGCAGCGGTTTCGGGATCGCGAGTTACGGGATCGTAAGTAACTATGACGATACTGCTAATCGGGGCGGGCGATCCACCATAACTCAAGGGTTTGCGGTGCTACTACCAAGTCTCAATCCCTGACAATGACAGGAGTTCATAAAGAATGTGCGTGACAGTATCGAGGAGGGTGTCATGAAAGTAATGCGTGCGGCTTTGATATTTGTGCTCTTTGTTGGCGCGAACCAGACGCCTCGCGCGGACGACATCGATATTTATTTGAACCTTGATGAGAACAATCCCGGCGACGCGCTGGTGATGCTCAATCTTGATTGGCGACCAAACCTGGGCTCCACGGTGTGTGGCGGGGGCGATGCCGCGGGGTGTCAGACCTTGGTAACTGAAGGCTTTATGCGCAGTGATGGATCGGGGGGTATTCCGGGTGATATCACATTTTACGATCTTATCGTGGCCGCACTGAGAAAAGTAATCGACCCACTAGCAGGTTTGAAGCTGGGTCTGATGATCAACCACGAACACAACAACAATTGCGAGGGACCGAATCAGACCAACTGCAGCAACGGCGGTTATGTTTTCAAGGGGTTCACCGGGTTGGACGAAGATCCCGCAACCCACACCTGTCCACTGTTGACTGGCGTGGGATCGTCAGACCCAAACATGACCAATAATCCCGCAACCAGTCCACCGGCTATCATGGGACTCTGCGACAAACTAAGTGGACTGCCGATCCCTCAGGGAATGGAATCTCATAAGTGGCAGGGCGAGGAGCTCTTTTTTGAGTTGTATCGCTATCTGATCGGGGGCGGCATCTACAACGGTCACAATGGGGTGCAAGACTACGGCACGACTGGCGCCCCCAATATAGACGACCCGGCGGATGTTAACGATCCGCGACAAGCAGATCCGGATAACATTGCGCAGCTTATGTGGGATACGGCGGTCGAAAGTGGAAGCAACTACATCAGCCCGCTGATCAGCGCTGAGGAATGCAGCAAGATCTTTACCATCAATTTCATGTTCCAGGTGTCGCAGCAGGCAGCCGACTCCGACGCTGCGATCGAGGCCCCAATCTCTCAGCAGGGTATGGGGATCGATACCAGCGCGAATAATTCGTTTGGACCGGACCGCGGCTTTACCAATGTGCTGGATTTTTTGCACGATGCCGATCTGGCTGACGGGACATTTGCCACAGCACCCGATTTGGCTGGAGAGCAAAACGTGACCTCGTATTTCTTGGTCGATCCCAATCAAATCAATCAGACGACCAACGGTTATGCCCGCGCCGGCGGCACCGGTAGCGCCTTGCCCTTGAGCGACGATCCCGACGAGTTAGTGGCCATTTTAACTGACGTGTTCAACCAAATTCTCAGCGTGAGCACTGCGCTGGTGGCGCCTTCGATCCCAGTCAATGTCTTTAACCAGGCAGAGTCGCTTCCTGAGCTCTATTTCGCGCTTTTTGAAGCCGACTCAGAAGGCAAGCCTTGGTGGGATGGTAACCTCAAGAAACTCAAGCTTGGCGACGATGGCAGCGGTGGCTTGGAGGTGCAGGATGTCAATGGTGACAGCGCATTCTCGGCCACCGATGGGCGCATCAAGCATTCGGCGATTACGTATTGGACCCATGCTGTCGACTTACCTGACCCGGGTCCGGACGATGACTTCCTGGCAGGCAAAGACGGGCGCACCGTCATCCGTGGTGGCGCAGGGGGCGTCATCCCCGGTTATCGCCCGTTGTCTGGCAACACGCCTGGTCTAACCAATCCCACTGGCAACACAACCGAGACCAGTACGCGCAAGCTATTTACTGAGCCCGCCAGCTTTACCAATGGCACACCCGCAGCAATGACAGAGTTCAACGCAGATAACGCAACCGCCGTTGATTTGCTCACTGAAGATAATGAACTCTATGAAACCGTTATGGGTTGCAGTGGTTGCTCATATACCAATCCCGATACCGTTGCCGAAGCCGCAGTGGAGGAGCTCATCAAGTTTGGCAGGGGTTTGGACGTGCTGGATGAGGACGGGGACACTGAATTGGATGAGGCGCGATCATGGATCATGGGGGCGCCACTGCATTCGCGGCCACTGCCGCTAACCTTTAGTGCATCTGACACCCGCGTGGTCATGGCCACGGATGACGGCGTGGTACACATGTTTCGTTCCGCTGACGCCGATGGGGTAGAGGCCTGGGGATTTATCCCGCGTGCGGTAGTGCCTGTGTTCAAGCGCCTGAAGGACGACAGTGCCGGCACGCCTATTCATCCGTATACGGTCGATGGCAAACCCACGGCATTGATCAAGGATATAAACGGTAATGGCGATATAGAATTGTCCGCCGGCGACAAGGCTTATCTCTACATCGGCATGCGTCGCGGCGGCAAAGGCCTGTATGCGCTCGATGTGACCGATCCAGATGATCCAAAGATGCTGTGGCGTATCGAGAAAGGGGCCCCGGGGACCGACTTCGCAGAGATCGGGCAGAGTTGGTCTACCCCACGGGTGACCTTTCTGGAGGTTGACTTTGGTTCTCCGACGGGAATCCAGACTCGGCCTGTATTGATTTTCGGGGGTGGCTACAACGGCGATGATGATGGCGACGCGCTTGGCGATCTCGGCAAGGACGACCGTCCGCCTAGTTCCCCTGTCGGCACGGACGATGATGAGGGGAACGCCATCTTTATCGTCGATGCAGAAACGGGAGAGCTGATTTGGAAGGCAATACACCACGCCACCATCACAGGAGCCGACCCAGTGGATGACCGGATCTTTACCCATATCGACTTGCTGGACAGTATCCCGTCAGAAATCACCGTGGTCGATACCATAGGCAACGATCTTGTGGATCGAGGATATGTCGGCACCACTGGCGGCGATGTCTTTCGACTGGACCTTGTAGGGCACAACCGCAGTCTGTGGACAGTCACCAAGGTGCTCGAGGTGGGTCGTCATTTTAATGCCATCAATGCGGACGATCGCCGTTTCTTCCATGCCCCTGATTTCGTACGCGCATCGGACGATAGCGGTGACTACGATGCGGTGGTCATTGCCGCGGGCGATAGACCTCACCCCCTCGGTGTACCGGTGGTGAACTGG
>JAOTYS010000117.1 GCA_029861795.1 Gammaproteobacteria bacterium
CCATTGTCCAATATTCCCCACTGCTGCCTCCCGTAGGAGTCTGGGCCGTGTCTCAGTCCCAGTGTGGCTGATCATCCTCTCAGACCAGCTACCGATCGTCGCCTTGGTGAGCCTTTACCTCACCAACAAGCTAATCGGACGCAGGCTCATCCAACAGTGCGAGGCCCGAAGGTCCCCCGCTTTCCCCCGTAGGGCGTATGCGGTATTAGCCCGAGTTTCCTCGGGTTGTCCCCCGCTGCTGGGTAAATTCCTACGTGTTACTCACCCGTTCGCCACTCGTCGCCGGAGAGCAAGCTCTCCGCGTTACCGTTCGACTTGCATGTGTTAAGCATGCCGCCAGCGTTCAATCTGAGCCAGGATCAAACTCTCCAGTTTAAAATGCTAATCCCCTTACGGGGGTCAAACTGGTGGCCATCCTGCCCGCGCGGAATACGCGGCCAGTCTGACCCAATTGCTGGAGATCTCGACTCACCAGAAGCGCCCACACAAACTGCTTGATTTGACTTGTAAAAGAACTCGCCCCGAACTGGGGGCGTGAAGCGAGGGCGGATTATACGCCCGCCCGTGCCCACCAACAAGACGGTGGGCAACAAATTATTATACGATCGCAAGCTCCGATTTGATAGACCATAAATCTAGTCTTTGCTCGTTTTTCGACGGACCTTCAAACGCCGCGGAGCGCGTGACGTGGTTGATTGCTCCACGGTCACGCGGGCAAAACGACGCTTGCCAACCTGGACTACCGGGGTCTCACCGACTGTGAGCTCGAGTTTCGGATCGTCGACTCGCACCCCATCGATCCGCACCGCACCCTGCTTGATCATGCGCAAGGCATCTGAGGTGCTTGGGGTCAACCCAGCCGCCTTGAGCACGTTGCTGAGCGCAATTTTACCGTCCTCGATCGAAACGGTTTTCTCAGGGATGTCATCTGGCACCGCTCCTCGCTGGAATTGCGAGACAAAGTCGTCCTTGGCCTTGCGGGCCGCTTGGGTATCGTGAAAACGGGCAACGATTTCCATCGCGAGTTCGAATTTTGAATCTCGCGGATTAGCACTATCTTGCTCCACCTGACGCCGATAACCTTCAATCTCCTCAAGGCTCCGTGCGCTGAGTAGCTCATAGTAGCGCCACATGAGATCATCGGAGATGGACATAAGCTTGCCAAACATCTCCCTGGGTGGTTCGGTAATGCCGACATAGTTGCCCAGAGACTTCGACATCTTCTGTGCGCCGTCCAAGCCTTCAAGCAGCGGCATGGTGAGGACAACTTGGGGTGCCTGTCCATAGGCCTTTTGCAGCTCGCGGCCGACCAACAAATTAAATTTCTGATCCGTCCCTCCCAACTCCACGTCCGCCTCCAGTGCTACCGAGTCATAACCCTGTACTAGGGGATAGAGAAACTCATGAATAGCAATTGCCTGTCCACTGGTGTAGCGCTTATGGAAGTCATCGCGCTCTAACATCCGTGCCACCGTGTGCTTGGCCGCAAGCCCGATCAATCCGGCGGCGTCCATCTTGCTCATCCAGCGTGAGTTGAACTCAATCTTGGTCTTATTTGGATCGAGGATCTTGTAGATCTGTGCCTGGTAGGTTTTGGCGTTTTCAGCGATCTCTTCGACTGTCAGGGGAGGCCGAGTGGCGTTTTTCCCGCTGGGGTCCCCGATCATTCCGGTGAAATCTCCGATCAAAAACAATATTTCGTGACCTAGATCCTGGAACTGCCTCATCTTATTGATCAGCACTGTATGTCCCAAATGAAGATCCGGCGCGGTGGGATCAAACCCCACTTTGATACGAAGCGGTCGCCCGGTCTCGAGCCTGCTCACGAGTTCTTGCTCAAGCAGGATCTCTTGGCTGCCCCGCCTGATCAAGGCCAGAGCTTCTTCTATCGATATCGGCACGAAACTTGCAGAAAGCCCAATAAGTGCTAAAAAAGAAGTAAGCGTACTGACTCGCAGTTCAGCCGACAACCCCAAAGAGGTTCTGAGGAACCCCAGAATCAAACCTTGAGCACTGGACTACACACGACCCTGGCGACCAACGGGGACGACTAACAGTCACACTGTGTCCTGACCGCCGAAAACACCTCGCCAACCTCTTTTTTAGCTCCCAGCCTTTGACCTGGACGGACTCGATCGGTACATTTAGCCGCTAGCCTTAAAGCAAAACATTAAAAGTAAAACATTAATAATCACGTGCACCACAGGACGGGATCTCTACTTTCCCAGGATCTGAAAGACCTAGGGGACTCGTGGCGACAGACCACCACTGTGCGTCACCATCGCCGCTACGCCGTTGTCTGCGGGGTGTTATGTATCATCGCCACCATCGGGTGGTTGGGAACGTCCACTATCGCCTCGGTGGATCCCGACCCAAAATCTCCCTTCCAAGAGACAACGCTAAGGGAGATTAACCACGACCTTAGTGGTTCGGGTAACAGTCGGATCGAATCTACTGAAGCCGACCCTGCCGAGGATCACCTTGAATCTAGCAGCCCTAACGATCCTCAGCTTGAAACTACAGAATCCGAGAGTCCTGCAGCGACCACCCCAAATGTTCATGCGGTTGCTAAACCAGACATACATCCTGATTACACAGCACTAGTCGCCGACGACACACATGCGCCCAACTCTTGGACAACTGTGGAGATCAAAAAGGGAGACACCCTAAGCTCAATCTTTCAACGACTAAACCTGAAAGTCGGGGACGCGATTAGGCTCGCGCAGCGGCCAGGCGCGGAGAAATTAAGCCGACTGGTGCCAGGTCGTACACTTTTGGTTAGCAAGGATCTGTCCTCCGGCAGCATTAACGCACTTCGATACGAGCTCAGTCTCACAGAGACTCTGGCCATCGATCAAAACGCGGACAAATATAAGGTCTATAGCCAGTCCCGTCAGCCAGAGGTCAGACGGCGACGCAGCGCTACCACAATACAAACATCGCTTTACAGCGCCGCCAACGAAGCCGGCCTGCCGGATCAATTAGTGATGCAACTCGTGAACATTTTTGGCTGGGATATAGACTTCGCCCGGGATATGCGCAAAGGAGACAGATTTGCAGTCGTATTTGAGGAGGAATATCTTGATGGCAAGAAAGTCGCAACAGGCAGCATAGTCGCCGCGGAATTCGTCAACCGTGGCGAAGTCTATCGCGCCGTCCGCCATATTGATGGTGACGGTCGTGTGAACTATTACACGCCCGACGGATTGAGCATGCGACGAGCCTTCCTGCGAACACCGCTGGACTTTAGCCGGATCACGTCGCATTTTTCCAAGCGCCGCTATCACCCGGTTCTGAAGACATGGCGCGCACACAAGGGAGTCGATTATGCAGCGCCTTCGGGCACACCAATCTATACGACAGCCGATGGCAAAATTATCCATGTCGGCACAAAGGGAGGTTATGGTAAGACGGTGATCATTCGTCATGGTGGCACTTACAGTACGTTGTATGCACACCTGTCAAAGTTCAAAAAAGGGTTGCGCCGCGGCCAATTTGTCAGACAAGGAAACATCATCGGTTACGTCGGCATGACTGGGCTCGCCACAGGTCCCCATCTACACTATGAATTTCAGGTGAACAACATCCATCACGATCCACTAAAGTTTAAGCATCCTAAAGCCGAACCCATCCAGTCCGCCTATAAGAGCGAGTTCCTTCAACAGGCGGCAAAATGGAGTCGCGAACTAGATCGACTGCAAACTGAAATGCTGGCGAGTAATGTTAGCGCAACTCCGTAGCTAGTTCTTTCGCTAGCGATATATTGTACGTTCCATCCCAGATCTAAGCCGATGACAGAGTACTATGTCGGACTAATGTCCGGCACTAGCGCGGATGGAATCGACGCCGTGCTTGTAGCCATCGATGACAAAGGCTCGACGCAACTCATTGCATCGCTGCACCAAGCGTATCCCTCAGAAGTTCGCAATGAAATTGACCTTCTAAGGCGATCGGAGAATGATAAGTTAGATCGGGCTGCCACATTAGATGTGGTGCTAGGGAAGTTATTCGCCAGCGCAGCCAACAGCGTCATTAGCGAAGCAGGTTTCACCGAACGGCAGATAACGGGCATCGGCAGCCACGGCCAGACAATCCGTCACTGCCCTCGTAGTGAACACGCCTACTCTATGCAGCTAGGTAGCGCCGCCCATATCGCAGAACAGACCGGCATCACTACCGTGGCGGACTTCCGATCCCGAGATATCGCGGCCGGCGGCGAAGGCGCACCCTTGGTTCCAGCGTTTCATTGGGCGGCCTTCCGCAGCAGTCAAGCCAACCGAGTGATTGTAAACATCGGGGGAATCGCAAACGTGACTTGGTTACCGGCCGAAGGCGCAACTCCAGTGCTGGGATTCGATACAGGACCTGGTAACACGCTACTGGACCACTGGATTAAGCGCCATCGCGGTGTGGCTTACGACGATGAAGGACGCTGGGCCGCCAAAGGAGATGTATCAGCAGAATTGTTGCTGGCATTACGAAAAGACGAATTCTTTCAGCGCCCTCCACCCAAGAGTACAGACATACAACACTTCAGCCCTGCGTGGTTGGAGGCGGGTCTCGATGAATTATCAAATCCGTTGCCCCCGGAAGATGTGCAGGCGACCCTGTGCCGCCTAACAGCGCACATCATCTCGGAGGCACTCGTCATGCATCTCAGAAAGGTGGAAGAGATCTATGTTTGCGGAGGCGGCGCCCACAACAAACGGTTAATGCAAAACTTGAAAGAGCTAGTTTCCCCTATTGAGTTGGGCTCTACCGTTCGCCTGGGGATACCGCCGGATTGGGTTGAGGCCGCAGCGTTCGCCTGGCTTGCGTTTCGCACCTTACACAGCCAGCCGGGTAATCTCCCTAGTGTGACAGGAGCGAGACACAAAGTTGTCCTCGGCTCTATCTGGCCGGGCAGCATCGTTGCCTAAGGTGCACCATCGTGGAATCCGCTTTTGGGGAACACCGGGAGTATTTGGCCCTGACCCCATACGGACACAAACGCGAATTCGTAGCGTGTGAACCTACCCTACACTTCTCGGGCTACCCAGATCTCTCAAGTGGAAAACGACGACCCACATCCACAGGTCGTGGTAGCGTTTGGGTTGTGTACGATGAAGCGGGCACCTTGTAGATCATCTTTGTAATCGATCTGAGCACCCATTAGATACTGAAAGCTCAACGGATCCACTAACATCGTCACCCCGGCGTTCTCCACCACGGTATCGTCTTCGCTTTGCTCCTGCTCCAGGGCGAACCCATATTGAAACCCCGAACAGCCGCCCCCTTGCACGTAGACTCGGAGCTTGAGCTCCGCATTACCTTGCGCAGCAATGAGCTCGCCCACGCGCTGCGCAGCGCTGTCAGTCAGAGCAAGCGGAGCGAGGGTGTTTGTGTCGTCAGAACTCACTGCTAGTCTTCCCCTATATTATCTTGACCCGTGACCCGCGCTAACTTTGCCACCGTTCGCATTAGCATCGCCAGACGGCACAGATTTCAAAGTAGCAACAGGCCTGTCGGCATGGCACATCATAGAACCACTCACTTTCGCCCCGGCTGCCATCTCAAGGGCCTCGTAGTTAATGTCGGCCAGAACTCGAGCACTCGACTGTAATTTTACTTTCTTACTGCAAGTCACATCACCCTTTACGGTGCCACTAACAATAAGATAGGGCACAGTGACGCTACCGTCGACCTCACCTAGTTCACTCACCACCAAGGTACAGTTTCCCTGATCCCCAGCGGCAATGTTGCCCTTTACCTTGCCATCGATTCGTAGCCCGCCTGTGAACGAAATGTCACCGGTGATCTCGGTGTTCTGACCTATCAGCGTCTCTATAGTTTCACAGCGCCTCCCCAGCGCCTTCTTGCCTAGCAACATTAACACATCCTCCGCGACCTTCGTGGTTCACTATCTATACATTCATCGAAGTTGAAAACTACACATCGCGGCCACTGTAGCTATATGCGGCCGACTACTACCATTTCAATCCCCGGGATGCAGCGCACCTTACTCACTACAGCCATCCGATCCCTCAGACAGCGGGCCAAGGATACCACCGTTCAATGGTTGGCGCATTGGCAACGTCTGTGCTGATACTAATCTTAATTCCAGTGGGCATGTAGCCATCGGGGAGCACGAAATAGCCATCCAGGTTCTGGAAGTATTTGAAGCTGACTTCGATCACGTCCTTATCGCCTTCAGGCAGGTGTACAATTTTCTTCTTACCCTCTTGAGATCCTTGTATTTCAAGCTCAACAGTCCCCTTGATCTCTTCACTGTGATGTAAAGACTGGATTAACACTATGGTGTATCGATATTCACCATCCTCCGTTGTTCGCTGAACGTCTAGATTTTGTATCTGAAGCCCACTGCGACCACTGGGCGGAGATACGATGTTTCGATAGAACTCGAGCTCTTGGCTAAGCGCTGCGACTTGCTCCGTGGACACCGCAACCCCGCGCGCCAGTTCCTTATATGCCATGCCGTCGACTTGCAGCTGTCTATCCGCCTTTGCAAGACTCTCTGTCAGCTCCAGATTTCGCTCTTCAAGTTCTTCCATCTCCGATCGGGCCCGCTGCAAATCGGCATCAAGCTGTTGACGTACTTGTTCGTGTTGGGCCTCGCTACGACCGAGCTCACGCAATCCATGTTGGTACGCCATAAACACCGCAGCCACCATACAGCCTATACCGATTACTGCGAACGCAGCCTTGAGCGGCAAGGTTGCTCTGGACTTGATTACTATGTCGTCTGGACTGCTCTGGATAACCATGCTACACAATCGAAAGGCTGCTCACCTCTCACTAGAGAGAGCACCGGCGGCGCCTGCAGGCCTACCGATTTATCGATCCCAACATAATGTTCATATTGTGGATCGCTTGGCCGGCCACAGCTTTTACCAAATTGTCGATGACAACTAGCGCTGCTACAATGTCGCCGTTGCATGTCGATGCTCTGCGCAGACTGGGAAACAAATCGACTGCAACCCGCGTCGCGATCGTGAGGTGATGGCCGCAAGCTCTACCTGTAGGTGCGTACACAAAAGCCGTGCAGTTCTACCCCATTCTAGCCAGTACCCCCAATCACACACACCGATTCGAATCATCACCGACGCTTGTAGCACTATTAGAGGGGAGAGTTCAAGCGGGGGCCTTTGGTAAATCCACCGGCAGCGCGGATGAGGCGCAACACCCGCGTGCGCCTCGATCATCTGGACGCGCATCGGTACTGAAAACGCTCAACCTTGCCATCGCACTGCGTTGGACGCGAGTGGAATGCCAACTCCAGTCCCGCAGGGTGACGGGATCTTACGAAGCTGGGACAATGAATGACCTCACTCACAATGACCAAGAGTCGGCAGCTATGCAGAGCTATTTCCCACCTCTTCCCTTGGACGATTGGCACGATACCCGCGACACACTTCATGGCTACGCCAGACTCCTAGGGAAAATTCGCGCAGCGCTCACCCCGCGGCAGAAGCATTGGTGGCACATTACGCTACGCACCACCGCACTCGGGTTGACCACCACACCCATTCTGATATCGAACTTCACCTTCGAGATGTTGCTGGATCTCGTAAAACACCGCTTAGTGATCAATACCAGCAAGGGCGAATCCCGGTTGCAGGATCTGACTGGGCAACCGTTGGCTACTTTAGTCGATGACACCCTCACCGTACTAGCCGGCATGGGAATCTCGCCGCAGTTAGACCGTACCATCTTTGGTGATAGTCAGCCGCGAGCGTACGATAAGGCAGCAGTAGCACGTTATTGGCAAGCAACCAGCCAGATCGACGCTGTAATGAAGCGTTTTAAGGGCACCTTGCGTGAACAGACCAGCCCTGTCCAATTGTTTCCCCATCACTTTGATCTGTCATTCAACTGGTTCTCCGGAAGATTGGTACCAGGAGTCGATCCTGGCGACGAAGAAAACGCTGACGAGCAAATGAACTTTGGCTTCTCCACCGGTGATGAGGGCATACCCAATCCTTACTTTTACATTACCGCGTATCCCTTGCCCGACAGTCTTCCTGACACGCCGCTGCCGCCGGACGCAAGCTGGCGCCACGAGGGTTTTGTGGGAGCAGTGATGATGTATCAGGCGTTGACTGAAGACGAAACCCCTAAGGAAAAATTGTTCGACTTCCTGCGTAGTACTCAGCAAGCTGGTGCACGCTTAACAGCACAGCGGTGACAAAGATTCTTTCAGAATACCCCGGCCGGCACCTAGCCCTAATGGGAGATTCTGGAATCTTTACGGCTGATTCATCATTTCTATAATTGGCAACACAAGAGGCAGTTCTATGACCAAGACCCAAGTCGCGAAATGGAGCGAACTCGAGATAATTAAACCCACCTATGCGCTGGTCGCGAACGTTGACCTCGTCATTATCCGCTGGAAAGAGGAGGATCAGGTCTCAGTGCTCTATGGTCGCTGCCTGCACCGCGGCGCACTGCTCGCAGACGGGCACGTGGTAGGTGAAGATTTAATCTGCGGGGTACACAACTGGGATTACCAATACAGGACTGGCATCAGCGCCTATAACAACGATGAACGCTTGCACAAGTTCACTGCATGGATCGAAGACGACGGTGTTTGGGTGGATGCTGATGAAATAACGGCATGGGAGAGGAGTAACCCGCAACCTTATGATCGTGAAACCTACCAAGGCCTTTACGCGGATCACCATGGCACACCGGAAGAACCCCATACCAAGTACATCCAACATCTCGCCCGATATGGCTTGAGCAAGGTGGGTCATCATGGACGGGTGGCCGCCATGGGTGTGCCCCGTGATGAATTGCCAGGCTGGGAAGATATACAAATCCTTACGGCGCAGCTCCACCGAGTACCTCTGCTGGACGACGCCGCAGTCGGCACTGATGTAGTGATTGGCCCTAATGCCGCGAAACCACTCAAGCTGAAGATTCCTCTGTTGGTCTCGGACATGAGCTTTGGTGCATTGTCCCAAGAGGCAAAGATAGCGCTGGCGACGGGCGCTGAGATGGCGGGTACTGGAATCTGTTCAGGGGAAGGCGGCATGCTCTCCGAAGAACAGGCTGCCAACAGTCGTTACTTCTATGAGCTGGCCTCGGCTCGATTCGGTTACTCCATGGATAAGATTCAAAAGGTTCAGGCATTTCACTTCAAAGGGGGGCAAGGCGCCAAAACCGGTACAGGTGGTCATCTCCCAGGAAGCAAAGTCCAGGGAAAAATTGCCGAGGTGCGGGGACTGGAGCCGGGCCAAGCAGCGATCTCGCCGCCGCGTTTCCCAGACTGGGAGCACTTGGACAACTACCGCGATTTCGCCGAGCAGGTTAGGGCAGCCACCGGCGGCATACCTATTGGGGTGAAGCTGTCGGCCCAGCATATCGAACGCGATATCGAGGCCGCTCTACAGATCGGTGTGGACTACATCATCCTCGACGGACGGGGTGGCGGCACTGGGGCCGCACCGCTGATCTTCCGCGACAACATTTCCGTCCCAACGATACCGGCACTGGCACGAGCCAGACGCTATTTGGACAAACAAGGGCGGTCCGACGTCACCTTAGTGATTACCGGGGGCCTTCGATTACCGGCCGACTTCATCAAAGCCATGGCGCTCGGCGCCGATGCAGTGGCATTGTCTAACGCGGCCATTCAGGCCATCGGCTGTCTTGGCATGCGCGCCTGTCACACCAATAACTGCCCAGTAGGCATTGCCACACAGAAAGATCATCTGAGGCAGCGGCTAGTCATCGACCAGGCTGCAAAGCGCCTACAAAATTTCTTCAGCGCAGCCACAGAACTCATGCAAGTCATGGCCCGCGCCTGCGGACACACCCAGTTAAATCAATTCTGTGTCGACGATCTAACCACTTGGCACCGCGACATGTCTCATCTGACGGGCATCGAGTACGCCGGCGCGTCGCCGCACTAATCGAAAACATATCACTGCAGCCCAAGGAGTATCCCATGCCCAACCAAGATCTGATCTGGCAGAAGGTCCTCGAGTTAGACGAACTCGCCGACGGCCGAGTCAAACCGGTTACCTGCTCCAAGATGACCTTGTGCATAACCCACTATGAGGGTCAGTACGGCGCACTGGACAACAAATGTCCACACCAGGGAGGACCCTTGGGCGAAGGCTCCATTGAGAACGGGCTGTTGCGCTGCCCTTGGCATGGGTGGGATTACCACCCAATAACTGGCAAAGCACCCGGTTACGACGACGGTGTCGACACCTTTGACGTAGAGATACGAGATGATGGTGTTTACGTTGGCTTGGAAAAAGAAAGGCCGCACGTGCGCACCGTGGGTGACCTGATGATGGAAACCATGACCAACTGGGGAGTACGTTTCGCGTTTGGCATGGTCGGGCACTCCAACCTTGGTGTCGCCGACGCACTACGCGTCCAGGAACAGACGGGCAATCTAACCTATTATGGCATTCGCCACGAGGGGGCTGCTGCATTTGCCTGTTCTGCTTACGGCAAACTCACGGGACGACCGGCCGCCTGCCTCGCTATCGCCGGGCCGGGCGCAACGAATCTTCTGACGGGCCTATGGGACGCCAACGTTGATCGCGCCCCAGTTATTGCGCTGACCGGTCAGGTAGACAGTCAGGTATTAGGACCAGGGGCATTTCAGGAAATAGACTTGCAGGGTGCATTCGGCACGGTGGCGCAGTGGACACAACCGACGTTACACACTAGTAATCATGCAGAGTTGATGAACCTAGCGTGCAAAAGCGCGATCCTCAACCGTAATGTCTCCCACCTGATCTTTCCCGACGAGGTCCCAAAATTACCAGCCGCTGATGGTGCCAAGGCGGGTGGACCACAAGGTCGGCTGACTCCGGTCACCATTGCACCACCAGCGGAATCTGTACAACAAGCAGTGCAACTGCTACAAAAATCGAAGCGCCCAGTAATCATCGTCGGTCACGGAGCGCGCTTCAACATGCCCGCGATCATCGAGTTCGCCGAGATGCTAAATGGCGCGGTGATCACCACCTTCAAGGGCAAAGGATTGATCTCTGACCGACATTCGTTAGGCGGCGGCGTACTCGGGCGCAGTGGCACCCCGGTCGCCAGTTGGGCGATGAATGAGTCCGATTGTTTGGTGGTGTTCGGCGCAAGCTTTAGCGACCACACCGGAATCACGCCAAAAAAGCCCACCATTCAGGTCGACTTTGACCCCATGTCACTGGGCAAAACCCACCCTATAGATGTGTTAGTTTGGGGCGAGATCGGGGTCACGGTGGAGATTCTGAAAGCCGAGCTGGCC